>CAIPVD010000216.1 GCA_903868375.1 uncultured delta proteobacterium | reverse complement strand
TAGACTACAAATGACGTAAGCGCATGCCCGCTGGGGAACGCATGGCCATTAACTTGCTCTAAATGTTGAAATAATTCTGGCCTAGGCCTGGCCGCCAATCTTTTTAAAATGGAGCTGATCGTGAGCGTTAAAATACCACCGAGTATCAATATGTGCGCCTTATGAAAGCGCGCCCGCATTATTAGATAAGTGACTGAAATCATTATCAATAAATATATGCACGCGGTGGAGCCGAAGAACGATATTCGCTTAAAGATAAAGACCCAAGTTCCTGTAACGGGGATGATTTGATGGATCCATGTGGCGATCGTTATATCCATACGAAAGGGGGCTTGTACATTGTTTGTTTGACATTCGCAAGCTTATATGGTGTTGTCTAGGTCAGGAAGTTGAACAGAGGCTTTTATCAGGTGGTTAGTTTAATGTTTAGTTTGGAAGTGAGCGATAAGATTTTTGTTTTAGGTGACCCCAGTTTCTAATGGAGCCTATTCAAGGCTCGTTTGGAGACGGGGTTTTTTTGTATGTAGTCCGCTTGAACTAAGGTAGATTTGAGTGGACGCCCAATAGCGCAAACGAAAGGAGCAAAGTATGGGCAAGAGATTGTATGTAGGTAACCTGTCGTACAACACAACGGAGGATGGCCTGAAAGGCTTGTTCTCACAGCACGGCACGGTAGAGTCAGTCAGCATCGTGACAGATAAATTTTCAGGCCGCTCACGCGGTTTCGGATTTGTCGAGATGTCTTCTGATGAAGAAGCAAAAGCTTCGGTCGAAAAGTGCAATGGCGTCGATTTAGACGGCAGAGCATTGGTCGTCAATGAAGCACGCCCGATGGAAGAACGCGGCGAACGTCGTCCTAGCGGCGGCGGTGGCGGCGGAAGGCGTTTCGGTGGTGGCGGTGGTGGTGGACGTGACCGCGATCGTAGCGGTGGTGGCGGCAGAGACCGTTACTAGTTATCTTATATAGATAATAAAAAACCCCTTGGGCTGAAAAGTCCAAGGGGTTTTGTTTTTTTGTCTTCTCGATTTCGCTAGGGAGATTAGATCACTTTATGCTTCTTGCCGATCTTTGTGAATGCGGCGATGGCTTTATCCAAATGTTCTTTTGTATGTGCGGCCGAAATTTGCGTTCTAATGCGCGCGGCACCCTTTGGTACTACGGGATATGAGAATCCCTTTACATAAATTCCTTCGCCAAGCATATCTCTCGCCACATCTGCCGCAAGTTTTGCCTCGCCGAACATGATGGGGGTTATTGGATGAACGCCTTCTCTGATGTTGAATCCCGTCTTTGCCATCTGTGCGCGGAAATATTTTGTGTTTTCTTCCAGCTTATCGCGAAGTGTCGTTGACTTTGAAAGCATCTTGAACACTTCGATAGAGACGGCGGTAATTACCGGTGCCAGTGTATTGGAAAAGAGATATGGGCGCGAGCGCTGACGAAGTATCTCGATGATCTCCTTCTTGCCGGTCGTAAATCCGCCGCTTGCACCGCCAAGCGCCTTGCCAAGCGTTGATGTGATGATATCGACGCGCTTCATAACGCCGCAATATTCTGGCGTTCCGCGGCCGGTCTTTCCAACAAATCCCGTTGCGTGGCTATCATCTACCATTACTATCGCGTTGTACTTATCGGCAAGGTCGCAGACCTGGTCTAACTTCGCAATGTATCCGTCCATCGAGAATACGCCGTCGGTCGCGATCATTTTTAAACGTGCGCCCTGTGCGTCGGCATCTTTCAGCTGTTTTTCAAGGTCGTTCATGTCGGAGTTTAGATAACGGAAACGTTTCGCTTTGCAAAGCCTGACTCCGTCGATGATCGATGCATGGTTTAGTTGGTCGGAGATGATGGCATCGTTCTCGCCAAGTAGCGTTTCAAATAGCCCGCCGTTCGCGTCGAAGCAGGAAGAATAAAGGATCGTATCTTCCATTCCGAAGAATTTGGAAATGGTTGCTTCAAGTTCTTTATGAACCTCGCCGGTTCCGCAGATGAAACGGACGCTTGCCATTCCGTATCCATATTTTTCCAGTGCCTTAACTCCCGCGGCTATCAACTCTTTGTTGTTTGCGAGCCCCAAGTAATTATTTGCGCAGAAATTGATGACGGAACCTTGTTTCACTTTAACGTCGGCAGCTTGCTGCGAAAGGATAGGCCATTCTTCTTTCCAAAGCCCGCCATCTTTAATTCCCTGCAGCTCATTCACCAAGACTTCTTTCAATTGCGTGTACATGGGGCACCTCGTAAGTTTTAAGGTTTAAGTACAATTTTCCCGGCCTGAATATTGTCGGGACGGAGCAGTTCCATGGCGTCGTCCATTTTTGCAAGTGGGAACGTATGCGTGATGAGAGGCGAAAGATCGACCTTGCCAGAATTCAAAAGTTCGTTCACCTGTATCCAAGTGTCGAACATGTGGCGCCCTACGATAGATGTTATTTGGATCTCTTTAAAGATAAGTTCAGCAAGATCTATTTCGACCGGTTTTGATGGAATGCCGAAAAGTGTCAATGTCCCGCCGGGTGTCGTTGACTTGATACCTGTGTATATGGCGGCGGAAGAACCGCTCATCTCCAAAGTCACATCCACGCCATCGCCGTTAGTTAGCGCCATTATCTCTTTCGTGACATCCTCTTTTCTGGCGTCGAAGATATAATCGGGGTTCAATTTTTTCATCAGCTTTAGCCGATAATCCTGCGCGCCTACCGCGAATATGCGCCTCGCGCCAAATGCCTTGGCAACGATCACCGCAAAAAGCCCAATTGGCCCATCGCCCATGATCGCAACGTCTTTATCTTTCACGTTGCTTCTTGATACCGTATGGACCGCATTGCCGAAAGGCTCGAGCACGCTCAAGATCTCTGGTGGAAGCTTTGCATCTGTCTTTATGCAGCAAATTTCAGGTACCGCGACATATTCGGCAAAACACCCGTTCGTATCGACGCCTAGTATCTTCAGATTTTTGCAGATGTGCATCTTGCCATTCTTGCACTGCTTGCAATTATGGCAGGGGATATGTGTTTCTGCCGAAACTCGGTCGCCGACTTTGATGTTCTTAACGTTTGGGCCGACCTCGATCACTTCGCCGCTGAATTCGTGTCCGAATATCATCGGTGGCTTGATCCGTTTTTGAGCCCACGCGTCCCAGTTATAAATGTGGACGTCGGTGCCGCAAATGGATGTTGCAAGAACCTTGCAAAGTACATAATCTCCATCTGCCTTTGGAATTGGAGCGTCGATTAGTTTTCCGCCCCTGACCCTATCGTGCTTTTGGAATGCTTTCATAGTGGAAGAGGCTTTAATTCTTTTAAAAATGCAGGTCAACTATTTAAAAAATGTAGGCAACTTTTGGGTCTCTTCAGCCGATAATAGATATGATGGGTTTATGAGTTTGTAAGTTGACCAAGTTAATAAGTTGGTAGATCGCTATGATAGATAAAATAACCAATGGAAACATAGGGTTGTCGCCACAGTTCATGGCGCGGGTCATAGCTACAACTGGCCATGTTGGGGATACCGCCGAAGTTCGCGCAAAGCTACGCAGGCTACTTGGCGACCCAATGCCAGAGGAAGTTGACCTCGATTCCATACCGCCAGAAATCGCCGCGATGTTCGCCGAAAGCGGAACGCTTCAAAAAATTCGTAAGAAACTTGAAAGAATAACGAAGAAACAGGCAAAACGTTTGGCTGCCACGAAGGGTCGAACCGCCTGCGTAGATGAAGACGATGTAGTTTACGTCGGCGTCGATTTTCTAGAAAAATATAAGAACGAAGAAGACCTGCTTGCCGGTATCATGGCGCATGAATGGGGCCATATGGTAAGCCCGCTTCCTACCGAAGAAGAACTGACCGGTAAATCTTATGAAGAGCTGATGGCGATTAGGCGCGAAGATGAAGCAAATGCCGACGGATTTGCAGGGCGCATGCTTTTCTTAATGGGCTATTCGGTGGATGACATGGTCGAATTCCTAAAGAACTTAGAAAAAATAGAGAAGAAGATCATTAGTAAGAAATATCATCCGGTAGATATTCGCGAGGCTATTTTGAAAGAGGCGTTTGCCGCACAGAAACGAACGGAAGATACGGCGCGAAGGTTGTTAGTTAAGGCTCACTTGGGATTTAGTCATGTATTGAAGAGTACGCTTATAGGTGAAGGTTGATCTTTACTTTGTGTTATCGCTAATCCATTTCAAATAATTCGGCAGGCCATCAGTAATTTCCAAGGCAACTAGTTCCGGGCATTCGTATGAATGAAGCTTCTTGAACGCGGCCTTAACTTTCGGCAGATTTTCAGCCCGCGTCTTCACTATCATCAGGCTTTCAGTTTCATCGCAGACATGCCCTTTCCACCTGTAAATGGAGCGTGCTTCCTGAATGATATTACCGCAGGCGATAAGCCGCTTTGAGACGAGGGTGTTTATTATCTTTACCGCCTCATCCTCGCTTCGTGCTGTAGAAAAAAGTGTGACAAGTTTCATATGTTATAAGTGGCGTGCGAATATGTAAAGTAGGTCTGCAACTCTATTTATATATTTCAGTGCAAATTCGTTCTCTAAATGTCCGGCTTCTCGGAGAGCTACCATGCGCCTTTCAAGCCGCCTGCAGACAGCTCGTGCTACATCCATGAGAGCCGAAGGCATTGAGCCGCCCGGGATAACAAACCCTTTTATCTCGCCCAGGTGCGACTCGTGTTCGTTAATAAGTGCTTCCACTTCTTTTAAATGGGCTTCGGTTATTCCTTGAGGCTCGTGTGTTCTTGAACTACCCTTGCAACATTCGCAGGGCTCCGCGAATTTATTTCCGCCAGCAAATTCAGTTCCAAGAAGAAAGAGGTGGCACTGAATGTTCTTCACATGCAGGGCTATCGTTTTATCTATATCCGCAGATCGTGCGAGGCCTAAGAAACTTACCAGTTCGTCCAATGTGCCGCACGCTTCCATTCTCAAGTCACTTTTAGAAACGCGTTCGCCGGTTGCAAGGCCTGTTTGGCCCGAATCGCCAGTTTTTGTTACGATGCTCATGGCCCATATGACTAGATTATAACCTTCCAATTTGCAAAGTTTTTTTGGTACAATATGGCACTCTTGTTGCTTATTGATGATGATGAAAAGAAGAATACCAGAGCCTGCGAAACCGGCCAGAATAACAGGTGTTTTTTACGGCTTTTCTGGGGGTAAAATTAGGACGTCATAAATATGGCTAAATATATCAAATCGATAGGACTGGTGATGGCCGGATCTGTAATGGCTCTATGTATGTCGGGTTGCCGCGAAGCCAGTTTTACCCTTACCAAAACCGTTAGTCCCGTGACCCAAAATCCGTCGCCGGAAGCTACAACTACTGCAACGACCGTAAAAGAACTCGAGGTACCTTCAAATGTGAAAAATGTGGTCTTGTTTCAACCCGAATTTGCCGATTATAACTATGACATCACCAAGGCCGATACGCCGGAAAAATTAAAGAATGTCGCGGCGTCACTTAAGAACCTTGGTTATACCGCAGTTGCCGCGCCCATTTTTTATGGGGTTCATCCCGAGTTTAAGATAGTGAACGGAAAATTGCAGGGAGAGTTAACGGGCGATAGCGTTACCAACAACACCTCTTTTAAAAGGGTATGTGATAATGACGGGTGCGGCATTGCCAAGATACTTGAAGATGCGGGTGTTGGAGTAATTCCAGAGGTAGTTCCTTTTTTCGGTGCTAATGCTTATAATAAAGCGCCTGCGGTTCAGAATCTTGCCGACCCCATGTGCCTTGTAATGAAGCCAAAACCTTCACTTATACTTGGGACCCCGTGTGTTAAAGAAAATCCGGACGGTTTTACTATGTGGAACGACACGTATTGGCTGGGGATAGAGGCAACGTTTAGGGCAGCTGCCAAATTCGCATGTACCGGGCCGCTTCCTCAACGGATCATTGCAGTAGAAGGCGAAGATTATATGCAGTACAGAGGGCTTGCAGCAGGCCAAGGCGTTGTCAGCGAAGATGGAAAAATGATCCTGAACTACTGGATCTATCCGTATGAATACAAAAGCACGGGTGCAAAACTCAAGCATTCGGACGATGAGCTATATGCAAAGATCTTCGAACGTGGCCAGCAGATAGCACGCGCAATAAGCAACGAATGCGGGGCAGATATATCTATATATTACTATACCGATATGTCTCCCGCCAAGGCAACATTCCTCTACGGCCTTACCTCTCCAGAGGTGAAGGACAAGAACAATATTTCATACAAAATAAAGAGAGCAGCGTTCCTGCAGAGTCCCTACTACAGAAGTTCAGGGCACCCATTTATATATGATATGTATTATGGCATTTCGGCGTGGCTCGACGACACGATTCCCACCGTTGTTAAATCGCTGCAAAAAATGGGATATTCTTCGAACGATATCAGCCAACTGAACCAGCTCTTTACACAGAGAGGCGGCGCAAGCCTTTGGGCAACCGTTTACTACGACAGGTTCTACGGGATGTGCACATATCCGGGCTACGAAAAATTCGATCTACCGAACGATCACAATCCTGGTTACGATTTTTTCCGAGACAAACGGATCGAACGTTTCAAAGAAAAAACAACTCCGTGGTTCGATATCCCTCCGGAATATGCTGACGAAGAGATGCGGATATTAAAACAGATACCTGGCAACGACACGGTGTTTCTATATCAGGGATCGAATCATTATCTGTGTGGGGTGAATTCACCGTTCTGCTCTAATGGTGATTATCATGATGTTTGGGCCGATAAGATCAAGGAAAATGTCTATCCCGACGCGGACAAGTTAAATAGTGGAAAACCTAACGCCTGCAGGAACATTTTGAATTATTTCTCCGAAGATACGATCAATCAGCACGCGCAAGGTGTTTCTGCGGCGATAGCGGGACTTACAGATCCGGTAAAATATGTGCAGCAAAATAACGATGAGGTTCTTCTTGCGGCCCCTTCATTGGCAGCCGACAAGATTAATCCCAAAAAACAGTGGACGATGGACGAATTGGAAGTCTTAAAACTTGATTCGCCGTGGAAGAGGGCAAGCGGAAGCGCTGAAGGAGATCCTTCATATGTACTCGAAGTCGAAGGAACCGGAGCCTCTTCGAGTGCAGTGGCAGAAGTAGCAGTTTACGGGTGGCTGCCACACGCAGTTATATACATTCCAGAGGACCAAGATGTTTTTATCTGGGCATATTTGGATTTTGGCGATGGGACTTCTACGGCAAAGATTGTTTACGAAGGAGCCGATATAAATTTCGACAAGATAGACAACGATGCCGATTTTGTAGCCACCAGGAAATACACGGGCTGGCACTGGGTAAAGGTGGCAAGGCGGTATCTGCAGGGATATAGAAATCTTCTTACATTTACAGCCCCGCCAAGTGGATCGTTCACGCGTATTGGCGGCATAAAATTTGTCCCGTCAAAGAGTATTTTAACCGATGTTAATAATATAGTGTCTTGGAATGGGATAGAACTTCAAGAATGGATCCATAGTCGTGGCTGGAGTAGGGACGCATCAACGGGTGGATTGAGGTTCGATCCCGCAGGATTAAATAAAGAGTTTTCTTACACTACCGAATGGATCGCGATACCGGGCAGAAAACTTGGGATATATGTTTCAGCGTGTATGCTTATAGATTCGGACGACAGTAAAACATCGTTCACTTATTCGGTCCCGCTGCTCGACGCTGCCCTTAACAATAATGATCCGTTGCCAAAAGGAAAGAAGTGGATACCGGCATTTGCGCCTTTTTCAATCAGTGGTAATTACAGGCCGTTCACGGTTATCATATTGCCAAATCCTGGTACGAGCGCATTTACAGTCGAAGCGTTCCAGTTGATAGATGCAGTGCCAAGTTCTGACCCAAAAAAGTCAGGGAATTACGATATAGATAAGACCAATGCGAAATGCGGCCTACTTCCAATTCCACAATAAAAAAATATTGTCATTAGCTCCGTAGAGAGGTTATAATCCCTACCATGATCGCATTTCGAACCATAGTTTTTGGAACGATACTCCTTTTTTTGGCGCTTGTGGCGGGGCCGTATTTTGCCGTTCATTTCGACTTTTGGGCAAAACCCTTGCCGCTCGGCTGGTTCAGGTATTTCGGTGTTTTAATGATGCTCTTTGGTGCGCCCCTTGCCGCATGGTGCAGTTTCTTATTGCTCGTTCCCGGCAAAGATCATTCTGTTCCGTACGACCAGTCGCTACAAGTAATAGGGCCTTACAAGTATATGCGTAATCCGTTCATGCTTGGCTGGCTGATGGTCCTTTGGGGCGAGGTTATATTCATTATGTCGGGCTCACTACTTTTTTACGCGATCATCTTGACCCTATGCGTTCACTTTTGGGTCATTGCATTTGAAGAACCTTCGCTGGAAGACAAATACCACGACGACTATCGCCGCTATAAAAATGCGGTCCCGCGCTGGTTGCCTAGGATCAAAGGTAAAAATTCTTAATTTGGGTTCTTGAGCTTGTCGTTTATCATCTGCCGCAAAGTTGAAACCGCCTCGGACCATTCTTTGGAGTCGCCAAGCAGTTCTTCTGCCTTGTCTAGCACTCCGCCAGCGGCACCGAATTTCCCAAGTTCGAACTTGGCGCGCGAAAGATAATAATAGGCGATGCCGTTATTGTGGTCGACGTTGATGGCTTCCTGAAATGTAGCTTCGGCCTTTGCTGCTTCGCCGTTCGCTAGTTCTTGACGCCCCCGTTCTAATAAACGCGTAGCTGCTCTGCGCTGCGGCGTTGCGGATGCAGTTGCAAGTGAAGTTGGTTCCTGCCTAATTATTTCTTTTACTCCCTCCGGAGCTTGTTTTACTTCCACCTTTTGTGTTTGTGTAGGCGCGGCCTTCGGCTTGAATTTTTTAGGCTGGGGTTTTTGACCGATCTTCGCGCAGGCCGAAAAAATAATAACGATGATTAAAGTTAAACTTATTCTCCAAAGAATCTCTTTAGTGCGCCAGGTGCTGGATGTTCTTCGCATGATTCGTTCGGCTCCGTTCCTTCGATGAATGGCTCAAATGAGCTATCGGGACAATTTTTCGTCGCTAGATGCCCGGTTTTCGGGTCTATCTTTACCAGAATCACGTTCTTGGGTGAAGGAAAATCTTCCTGGCTGTCGCCGACATAATCTTTCATGAACGTTGCCCAGATAGGTAACGCCGCGCGAGCGCCGCTCATGTTGACTTGAGCGTTATCGTCGTAGCCGACCCACGTAAGCGCAAGAAGCGACGGCGTAAATCCGACGAACCACGCGTCTCTGTAGTCGCTCGTCGTTCCCGTTTTGCCCGCCGCTATTCCCCTAAATCCCATCGAGCGTGCCGACGCTCCAGTTCCTCTGTCCATTACGCCCTTCATCACGTTAGTCGTAATGTAAACCGGGCCGGCATCGAACACGCGCTTCATTTCGATCGAACGTTTTTCCAATACCTTGCCGTCTTTATCAATGATGTTGATTATCGAGATAGGCTCTGCGCGTATGCCGCCGTTCGGGAAGACCGTATATGCTGCGGCAAGTTCAAGAGGCGCCACTTCGAACGAGCCGAGCGCCAGGCTTGGCACCGCCATAAGCTCGCTTGTAATGCCTAGGTCGCGCGCGGTCTGCACCACATTGTCAAGTCCTGCATCAATAGCTAGCTTTGCCGTAGCAATGTTCAAACTTTCTTCAAGTGCGTGCCGAACGGTAACTTTGCCGTGGTCTTTCTTGTCGTAATTTTGCGGCGTCCAGTCAAGGCCTCCGGCCTTAACCGTGAATGATGTATCGTCGATGAAAGAAGAGGGCGTAAACACCTGCTTGCTTCTCTTTGGATCGAACGCCGTTAAATATACGAACGGCTTGAACGTGGAACCGGGCTGTCTTTTTGCAAGTGTTATGTGGTTGAACTGATTAGATTCAAATCCTCTGCCTCCGACAAGCGCACGTATGAAGCCGGTTTGCGGTTGTATCGCTATGAAAGCGCCTTGCAACGGTTCGGTGTGGCCCTTGGGCAAGCTTGATGCGAACGTCGTTTCAAGTTTCTTAAGCCCTTCGGCCACCGCCTTCTCCGCCTCGAGCTGTGCCGTCATATCGATAGTTGTGAATATTTTTAGTCCTTCGCTCGTTAAAATGTCGGTTGGATAGAACTGGCTTATCTGCTGCTTCACGAAATCTATGAAGTAGGGTGCCTTAACAACCTGTGTGTTCCGCTCCGGCGTTATCAAGCTCTCGGCCTTAGCGTCCGCAAGTTCCCGTGCGGTTATCATTCTTTCGTCGTAGAGCTTGTCTAAGACAAAATCACGCCGCGATCTTGCCTTTTCCTTATTCTTGAACGGAGAATATTCGCTTGGGCTTCTGATAAGTCCGGCAAGCAGCGCACATTCTCCGGTAGTTAGCTGATCGATATTCTTTGCGAAGTATAGCTTCGCGGCTTCGCCGACGCCCATAACGCTAGATCGCCCTCGCTGGCCCAAGTAGATCTCGTTCAGGTAAGCTTCAAGTATCTCGGACTTCGTGTGACGGCGTTCCAGTATTATCGCAAGGAGTGCTTCGTTTATTTTTCTGGTGAACGTCTTTTTGCTATGGAGGAAATAATTTTTTACAAGTTGCTGCGTTAGAGTGGAACCTCCCTGTACCATTTTCATTGCGAAGAGATCTTTCACCGCCGCTCGCGCTATGCCAATTGGATCTACACCTTTATGCTTGAAAAAGCGCTCGTCCTCTATCGAAACGACGGCCTCTATTAAATGCGCGGGCACGTCTTTAAGAGTTATAAGCGTTCTATCTTCCATCTCATCCGAAAACACTGGCGCGATAAGCTCCGGTTCTAGCCTTACCGTTGGCAGCTCTTCGCCGGTCGATACGTTAGACAGCTTTATAATAACGTTGTGGTCTAGTTCGACCTTTACCGGAAATCCGGCAAACTTCTCGCCAGGATATTCGAAATCGTGAAGATAAATGGCTATTTCGTTCGGAGTTACCGCGTAGTCGCCGGGGCCTGTGATGCGGTTCCCCATGTCCCGGTAGCCAAGGCGGTCGAGCTTTGCCTTGATGTTATGGTTCGTGATGTTAAGTCCCGGATAGAGATATTCGGCATCGGAGAAGACGCGCGAAGGGATCTTCCATTTTTGCGATTGTTCGAATCGCATCTCTATCGAACGTGTTAGGTGATGGAGGTACCAAGATCCAAAAATGGCGAAGACCACGGATAAAATAGCGATACGCTTCAGCCATTTCCAGTAATTTTTGACCTTAGATTTTTTTTCAATCGTTCGTTTTGGAGTGAACCACATATCTAATTTGGATATAACAGATGTTTCGCCTAAATGGAAGTAGTTGTTTATTCCCCAAAACTCGTGCCTAGGGACTTGGCGGATAGTAAAAGTGGATGATCTTTTGGCACCGTCTTTAATGTGCCGACCGCCTGGTCCAGCGTTACGTCGCAGATATTGCCTCCGCAGAGGGCCACCATTCTCCCGAATTTTTCTTCTTTCACGAGCGTTGTTGCCGCAATGCCAAAGCGGGTCGCAAGGATCCTATCTACAGCTGTGGGTGTGCCGCCGCGCTGCAAATGGCCCAAGACAACGATGCGGGCAGAGATGCCCATCTCTTTTTCAATCCTGTCGGCGACGACCTGTCCGATGCCGCCGAGTCTTATCGGGTCCGGGCTGTCTTCGATGTATTGGCGAACGACCAGGTCCTTGCCTTTTTCTTTCGCGCCTTCGGCAACGACGATGATGCTGAATTTGCTTCCCTTGCCTCTGCGGCGCTTGATTTCTTCAACTACCGACGACATCTTAAACGGTATTTCAGGTAGAAGTATTATGTCGCCTCCGCCGGCGATTCCGCCGTGAAGAGCTAACCAGCCGGCATATCTGCCCATCACCTCGACCACCATAACTCTGTGATGAGATTGTGCCGTTGTGTGTAGCCTATCTATCGCATCGCTTATCACCTGAACGGCGGTGTCGTGGCCAAACGTTGCGTCGGTCGCGTTCAGGTCGTTATCTATCGTCTTTGGAATTCCGATTACAGGCACGCCCATCTTCCAAAGTTTGTTGCCGACAGTTAGTGTCCCATCTCCGCCGATAGCGACGAGCGCGTCTAGCTCCCATTTTTCGATCTGTTTGATGACGGCG
>CAIPVD010000215.1 GCA_903868375.1 uncultured delta proteobacterium | reverse complement strand
CGATCTGTTTCGCAATATTTTTGTCTTTATCTTTTGAGGCCAGCGCCAGCACTTCATCGACCTTTTCTCCTCTCATTTTCTGGAGAATTCTCAATGCATAATATTTCATCGGCGTGTCTTTATTTGTCTCGATCACCGATTTAAAATAGCTTACCGCCATATCTCCAAAGCCCATAATCGAAGCATCCAAACTATATGCGGCCGGACTATTATTCATGTTCAGAGACAAAATATATGGGATCATATCCGCATATCCCCTGTCCGCAGCCTCACGCATCATCCCATGCCCTATGTCAGCATCATTCGACGTCATTGCCCACTGCAAGAAATCATAAAGATGATTGGTGTTCGACAGTTTTCTAACGGTCCAAGAAATATAACTACGGTACGCGAAATTCTTATCTGCTGCAAAACGACCGTCAGCCTCGGCAGCAATAGCGGTCTTTAGCAGGCCATATGTCCTTATTTCGCCAAGGTACTTTGCGTTCGCCATAAGAAGTGAGGCTCCGAGATTCGAAAGGTTCTTGTCGGTGCTCAAGAGAAGCCGTTCGATATGACCTTCCAGCGTGGCCGGATCGTTGACTCTAGTATCATATTTATTAAGAACGACATTAAAGTCAGAGCTCTCGCCTTCTGCATAAAGAAGCGTCGGCAACAATTCCTTATCGCCTAACTTTGCAAGGGCTCCCGCCGCTCTCTCTGTTCCTCCGGGGCAGATTGCCTCATGGGAAATAATTTCGTTCCTTAAGGGCTCGATGGATTCCTGATCATTCAATTCTCCAAGCATGTAGATCGCAGATTTACAGAGCGATATGTCAGTAGCACCGAAAGCAATTTCTCTGATGGCTGGCAATACGGTCCCCCTTGCGCCTGATTTTGCAAGATCATAAAGTTCTTCAAGTCGATTACTTCTTCCCCCATCGCTTAACTTACTAACGTCGCAGGTATTCACCAGCCACTTGGCCCTTGATTCGGTGGCCTTTGCCTTCAACGTGTCTATCAGCGCACTATCAACACGGGCTTCTTTCATCCACAACTCATCCTCATGAGTGATCACTCCGCCTGCTTCTGTAAGTTTATTGAAGGCTGAAATTCGCGGATTCACCGCATGTGCGACCCTATCGCACTGTTCTTCGGGAAGATCGATTATTTCCGGCTTGCAATCGCTGAACCTATCTAGGCTACCCTTGGACTCTATTATACCAAGGATCCTATCTGCTATTGATGTTGACATAATGTTCTCCTTTTTTCTCCCCCCAAGAATCACATTATTCGACACATGTCAAGGTAAGATACAAAAAACCCCGGCTTTAGAGAACCAACCGGGGTTTTTGTTTATAATATTTCTATAACCTATGCTGTACGAGCACGTCTACTACGTGCGGATCGGCGAGCGTCGATACGTCACCTAAGCTTTCAACTTCTCCTTCGGCTATCTTGCGCAAAATGCGGCGCATGATCTTGCCAGAGCGTGTCTTTGGCAATGCATCGGTAAATTGCAGTTTATCTGGCGTAGCGATAGGGCCTATCTCCTTGCGCAGATGATTGATAAGTTCCTTCTTCAACTCGTCGCTTGGAGGAATTCCGCTTTTGAGCGTTACGTAGGCATAAATTCCCTGCCCCTTGATCTCGTGCGGGAAGCCAACGACCGCGGCTTCCGCCACCTTCGCGTGAGAGACAAGCGCCGATTCAACTTCGGCGGTTCCAATGCGGTGCCCGCTAACGTTCAGCACGTCGTCGATGCGGCCCATCAGCCAGAAAAATCCATCTTCATCTTTCCTTGCGCCGTCGCCGGTGAAATAGAGCCCGGGAAAGCGTGTGAAATATGTTTCTTTAAAGCGCTCGTGCTGGCCATAGACCGTTCTCATTATTCCAGGCCAAGGTTCAGTTATGACCAAATATCCGCCTTCGTTCACGCCTACTTCTTTCCCCTGCTCGTTCACGATCTTTGGCACAACGCCAAAGAACGGCACGGTTGCAGCGCCCGGCTTTGTGGGTATCGCGCCAGGAAGCGGGGTGATAAGTATGCCGCCAGTTTCCGTCTGCCACCAGGTATCGACTATCGGGCATTTCTTGTTGCCGACATTTTCGTAGTACCATATCCAGGCTTCCGGATTGATAGGTTCACCGACGCTACCTAGAATGCGCAGCTTGGAAAGATCGTGAGCTTTTGGCCACTGTTCGCCTTCGCGCATCAAAGAACGGATGGCGGTTGGCGCAGTGTAGAATATCGTTACGCCGTGCTTTTCGCAGACATCCCAAAAACGGTCCGGCTTCGGATAGTTCGGCAGGCCTTCGAACATAACTTCCGTTGCGCCGTTCAATAGCGGCCCATAAGCTATATAAGTATGTCCTGTCACCCAGCCTATGTCGGCCGTGCACCAGAAGACATCGCTGTCGTGATAGTCGAATATATATTTGAACGTCGTTGCGGCAAAGACCATGTAGCCGCCGGTCGTGTGAAGCACGCCCTTCGGCTTTCCAGTCGAACCGGAAGTGTAAAGGATAAAGAGCGGATCTTCTGCGTCGAGCTGTTCAGGTTCGCATGTAGCGCTCGCATCTTTCATTGCATCGTGCCACCAAACGTCACGGCCTTCCGTCATAGGGACATTTCCATCCGCGTGCTTATAAACGATGCATGTTTTGATAGGCTTCGCGGCATTTGCGCAGGCTGTCATTGCGGTATCTGCCGTCGTCTTCATCGGTATCTTCTTTGCTCCTCTGAAAGCGTCGTCGCATGTTACGAGGAATGTGCAGCCGGAATCCAATATCCTGTCGCGGAGAGCGTCGGCAGAAAATCCGCCGAACACTATGCTGTGGACGGCACCGATGCGTGCGCATGCAAGCATTGCAATTGGAAGTTCGACTATCATCGGGAGATAAAGAGAAACTCTGTCGCCCTTCTTAACGCCCTTCGATTTTAATACGTTGGCGAACTTGCAAACTTCCGTATAGAGCTGCTTATATGTTATCTTCTTCGCTTGACCTACGTCGTTGCCTTCACAGATTATCGCAATGCGGTCGCCCTTTCCATTTTCAATGTGCCGGTCTAAGCAGTTGACGGTTATGTTCGTCTTGCCGCCTTCGAAGTACTTTATATTTATGCTCTTGTCAAAATCGTATGAACGGACCTTGTTCCACGGCTTGTACCAATGGAATTCCTTGGCGATATCGCCCCAAAATCCTTCGGGATCCTTTATCGAACGGTCGTACATCTTTTGATACTCTGCCTGACTCTTGACCCATGCGTGTTTGGAGAGCTCCGCAGGTGGATCGAACTTGCGGTTTTCGACTGACATAGACTTGATCGTTGCTTGACCTGACATAGCAAATCCTCCTTTAGGTTGGTTGGTGGCTATTAGATATAGAATGGATCTAAATGGCCGTAAAAGCCGTATGCCAGCCTTAATTTTTTGTCAAGCGCCGATTAAACGGCCCCTTCAAAGAAAGTTAGCAACTTTTCTTGATATCTGTCGAATATGGAAATAGGAGGGTCTTTTACCAATAATATATGGTCAACACTGTCCCAATAGGAACATTGCCGGTTTTTCAAGGCATCGCAACCCCCTTCTCGGCGGCAACGCCAGGCACGTTTACGCCATTTCAGCAACAGTCGGCTTTTGAAGCGATAGGAAATGGAATTGCGGCGGGTTCAAGATTGGACGATGCAACTGCACTTGCGAACAGCCTTGGCTTTTTTTCACCGCAAGGCGGAAGCGTGCAATGGCAAGCCGCTTACGTCGATCATGGAAGCGCTGCGGAAAAAACATCTACGCCGAAATTAATGGCGCTTGGAGTTCTGCCTCCGACAACCACAACATCATCGCTAATGGAATTCCTTAATGCCGTTAGCAGAGGCGAAAGTGGAACGTTTTGCCATCCAGGACACAAAGGTATAAAATTAAGTTTTAGCGATAAGACTCTCCATAAAAAAACAGATGGCGAAATTATTCCGGCGATAAAGCTGACCGTCGATATCCCCAGAAAAGACGTAAGGCACAGCGAATCGGGATTTGAAAGCGTAAAGGCGATACTAACGCAAATACTTCTTACGTACGAAAAGGCAAAATTAAGGAAGGGGGATAACCTTCCAGTGCTGGAAATAAAGGCTGCCGCCTGGGTCAAGACGCTTGTAATGGATTATTACCGCCAACGCTTAAAGGAATATAGGGACTTCAGATTTCAGCAATGCAGGGAGATAACCGGCAAAACAAATATTGCAGAAGCACGTGATGCCTTGCAGCATTTTAAAATACCGTCCGTTACATATTACGCCGATATGGTCATGCCACTTTTCGCAGAGTTCGAAAACATATGGAGAGGAATGTTCGGTGTAGAGTTTTGCGGAAAGGAAACAGAGGAAACAAAAGAGTTCCGCGGTTTTAGGCACGATCTTAACAATCGGGCGACAATCCTTAGAGTCTTCAGGGAAGATTGGCTAAAATCGACCATGCGAGGGAAAGAGGACGACTTGTCTATCCTACTACCTTCCACAAGCGTTGCATATGCGATAGAGAACATTCAAAAGCATCAACGGGTAATTGCCGAAATCAAGGGGATCAATATAGTCGTTGAAGACCGCGCCCCGGAACTTAAAGACCGGCTGTTCGATTCAGACCAGTTCGAATATTTCAAGCGAGCGGTGCAAGAGCTCGTTATTAACGCCATCAAATGCAAAGGGGTAACGCCTAAAAAAATCGTTATTAAAACTTCGGTCGGCGGCGAAGGGAACAAGCTTCTCTTTGTCGAGGTAAGAAATGACGGCTCCCCAATGTCCGCCGAAGCTCACGCCAACTGGGGCAAGGTGCATAAAGGCGCCGATGAATCGGGAAAATTCCGCAGCCACTACGGAACCGCCAATGTGGTTGAGTTCGTAAAGGAGATGTGCCACGGAGATTATGAAGTTATAAGCAACTTCGATGTTGGCGGCACGATCATTAGGTTCGCTATTCCCATAGAAAGCCTCGACAAACGCCCAGGAAAATCAACACCTGAAAAGAGGGCCTCTATAGGCCCGTTCGATGAACCGCAGATATCCGCACGTCCGGTACCAGTGGCAGTTGAAATATTGCCGGCGGAAAAGATCGATGCCGCTGCAGCGAAAATAGAACGATGGCTCGGAAATTACAGGGGCGACCACAAAGAGGCGGCCCCGATTCTGCATGCACTGAACGTTTCACTAAAGGCTTTAAAAGATAAACGCTTATCTGTCGAGTTAAAGAGCAGAATGATCGCGTGCGTCATACCAGATTCGGGGCCCATTCGCTTTAATAACATATACCTCTTCGCCACGCTTGTGGCACCGATAGAAGTTCATAAGGACAGATTCTTCAGCGCTGACGACGCCGCAATTCTCGAAGAGGCGGTACTTCAATATCCGCACAAGATCTCCGCGCACAAGGCTTCGATGGATCTGTTCGTAAATACCGCGGACGCTCGTGCGCAGGCGCTCGGACGAACTAGGCCGAAGAGAGGTTTTCTGCGCGACACAAATGAAGGCAAGCTGATCGCAAACATCGTAGGTAGCCTGGATCGCGACACCCTGGATTTATATATAGAAAAACGTCGGAACCACGACAGCGTTGAATTCTGGGGAAAGCTCACTCCTTATTTAATGATATTGCCAACGAACCTGCAGACACCTGCGTTCGAATACGCGCTTAGCGACTATCCGCATTTCTTTCCAAGGATGTCGGCATTTATCTCTGCATATTTCCTTGGCAGGAATTTCTTTGAGAAAAAAGGCAAAGAGCATTCGGGCGATCTTGTAGATAAATTTCTTATCCCATATCTGCTCGACATGGAGACACCTCCAGATATCGATATGATAAAATGGCTGGTCCCTTTCGAGATGGCAAAGCGAAGCGGCCGACCTATTTCCGCAAAACAGATCATCGAAGACGAAACTGAACAAGGCACCGGAGTATTGCTTGGAGCATATAAAACAGAAGACCAAGCTCTTATGGCACTTCACGGAGATGCGGCGCGCGGTCGCGTGGGGAGATTCGCCGAAGACAGGAGCTGTGAATATAACGTTACGGCATCGGGCAGCCATTACTATCTGTGGAAGGGACAGAGTACAACGGTGGGCGGAGAAGGAGATCCTGCGAAGCGCTCACAACACACTCATCCTAAACACCCGCAACCATCTAAGTGTGATTTTATGACGACTGAAGTGGGCTCATCTGTTGCGGTATATGCTGAAACCGATGAAAAAGACAAGTTCACGGTCACGAAGCGGCTGAACCAAAACATTGCGCAATATACGGAGCTTGAATACGAGGGAGAACGACTCTCCTCTCAAAAACAAGGATTTCTGTTATTCACCGCCGATCTTTCAGATAACGACACAGGTTATTTCATACCGCAAAGCGAGGTTGAATCTCTTACGCCATTTAACAGGTCGAAAGAACTAGAAATACCTTCGGCACATCCTGAAGGCAGCGATACTTTACGCGTTCGCATGGAACTTCGGGTAGATGGCGACATAAAAGTAGTGGATCTAAACAACGACGCCATCATTTACATTCCAGCGATTTTCGATAGCTACAGGCCTCTCGCAGTCGATGGTTCAACCGTAATGCGCGGGCCGATGTGCGCATCTCGCCCAAGCAAGAAAAAAATCCTCGTATCAAAATGGGGAAAGCTACCGCAGGTTGCCTGGGTAAAACCACCACATGGCCCGCAGATTGCCAAAGTCATATACGAATTCGACGAAGACGTTCCATTTCACGCTATAGCAGCAAATTTCTTGGACGGCGTTCAAGGTGGTATCGCCGATGTCGTAAGAAAGTTTGGAGATGATTTTTTAGCGCAGTTAATCGGAGCACCGGGAATCCGCCACAAGATCGAGTTCGTAAACAAAGCTGAAAGACATCTAACCATTCATCAATGGATCGTGGAAAAAAATGGACGTCCATTGTTCGAATTAAGAACTAACCCGAAAAATACCATAGCAGTACAAGCTATAACATACGATGCTGGCGGAAATAGGCACATCGAAGAATATTCGCTTCGGTACGACAGAAGCTGCGGCTATGGACGCAGAAGTGATGTGCCGCCACCTTCTCACAGGCCCACGTTCAGCTTAAGTCTGTATGACGTTGGAAGTGCCGACGACGCCCAAAAGGCATACAGGCGGCTCTTGACGCTTGAACTTTCAAGCGAGGTGGATATCGCAGTGCTCCATCAACTCTTGGAAGCGATCTCGGAGGCAAAGATAGCGGAAAGCGTTACGCTTCATGATCTAAAAACAAGATATACCGAATACAAAATGGCCGTCGCCAGCGCAAAAGGCGACAAAACCGTGAAGTCGGTTCAAGAGGCACTGGCAAGGTTACGCGAAGAACATGTGCGTATCAAGACAAGCGTTTCTCCGCGTGGAGCCGCTGTAACAGCTTTACAGGCAGGACAAAAACTAAACATATTCACATCCGCTGCCGTCGTCGATCAGCTGGGAGCATCCGCCATTCAAGCAGCCGAGAAGGATATCGTAGAGAACACGCCCGTGTCTTGGTTGATACCCGCGATCATATCGCCAATGTCGGCAGACGTTCAAAGGCATCTGACTTCTCTTTATGGCTCGTCGCGCGCCCAAAAAGAGGCTGCGTTCACGGGCCACGTGGCGTTCTACGTTCAACTATTCAAGCGGCTGACACAAATAAGCGATCTACTTGGCCTCTCGACCGCTGAAGGCACGGAGTTCGCAAGCGAGACCGTAAGGGCATCCTCGAGCAAATTGACGCTCGCGGAAGCAAACCCGGCGATAAGGCTAGCAATGGCGAAGTGGATCGCTAGGCGCACGGGCAAGAACATCGACCAAAAGGGCCTGGACAACCTATTCATCTAAACCGAAAAGATTTGTTTTTGGGGCCGGAAACATTTATACTCGCGGCCAAATGAAGATCGCATTTATCGCTCCCTTCAGTCTTTTCTGCAACGAATACGACATTGCCGAATATAAACCCCTGGAAGAGCTTATCAGGGAAAAAATGAAAATATCGAAGAGATATTCCCCCTGCGACGCCCTTCTACAAATAGCCGCAGACACGCCAAGCGGCCACGAGCTTATATACATGGACGACCAGTTCGGAAGCATCGACACAAGCGCCGAAGTCGATATCGCCGCGATATCGGTCATGACGGTTAACGCCGACAGGGCATATGCTATCGCAGCCAAGTTCAGAAAACGCGGCGTTCATGTGGCAATGGGCGGAATACACGCAACGCTTTGTCCCGAAGACGCGGAAAAACATTGCGATACTCTTTTCACCGGCGACGCTGATAAAACCTGGAAAACATTCTTGGACGATTTCTCCAAAAAAAGGGCAAAAAAAATATATCACGGCGGAGTTGTGGATATTAGGAAGACCCCGCCGCCCAAGATCGACCTTTTGCCGCCGAAACATTACTTCCACGAAGCGCTGGGACGGGAATATTACTCGCTTAGAACTTCCGTCGGATGCACAAGGGGATGCAAGTTCTGTTCTAACTGGCGAAAGCCCGGTTGTTCGAAGGTCAGAAAAAAAGCGCTGAAACAGATATATAACGAACTGCAGCTGATAAAAAAACAGAGCAAAAATTTCTCGATCGTACTGATCGACGATAATCCTTTCATCGACCTGCCTTACATCGCAAAGGTTCTGAAGATAATCAAAGAGATGAAAATCAAATGGGTAAGTGGCGCCGATATATCCATAACCAATCATCCAAAGTTGCTTAAGCTGATAAAAGAGAGCGGTAACAACATGCTCTGCTTCGGGCTCGAGAGCATAGATGTCAGGAACCTTAAATGGCTTGCTCCGTGGAAGGCAAGATACGCAGAAACCTACAAGGACCGCATCAAACTACTGCGCGACTTTGGGATCAACGCGATGGGCTCGTTCCTTTTCGGACTGGAACACGACACGAGCGATACGCTAAAGCGAACCGTCGATTTTATACTCGAAGCGGGGCTAACGGGCGTTGCCATGGGAATAGTCACGCCATATCCAGGGACGAACGTAAGGGAGAAGCTCATCAAAGAAGGCCGCCTCGACATGTCGAGGCCGTGGTCCGACTACACCGGCTTTAAACTTGTCTTCGAACACAGCACAATTAAAAAGGAAGAGATGTATAAAGGGCTCGCATGGTTCTACGAACAAATGTACAGCCCTTCCATCGCCGGACACTTGAGCAGGATGGCCTTTAAATAAGTGGAATTCGTTTAAAAATCGTGTTATTCGTTCGTCTATGAACGACAAGATCAACATTCTGGACGTCTCAATTAGAGACGGAAGCTACACCGTAAATTTCCAATACACCGCGGAGCAGGTCAAAGATTATGTCGCCAGGCTTCAATCTGCCGGCGTCGAATGGGCGGAGATCGGGCACGGACTTGGCTTTGGCGCAGGAAAGTTCGGATTCACGGGCAAAACTTCAGACGATATCCAGGTTGCCGCCGCTTCGGAGGTCGCAAGGTCGTCGAAGAAACCTATCAAGCTGGGCGTTATCTGCAGCCTCCCCGTGCTCATAATAAACGACCTGAAACAAGTTGCGAAAGACTTAACCTTTGCGCGGGTCATGGCCGATGTCCTGCATCCGGAATATTACAAGGACGCTATCGAAAAGATAAAGAACATGGGGCTTAAGGCGTTCGTGCAGCTCGTCAGGTCGTCGTCGGTAGATATCGACAAGGTCGAGCAGTCGGCCGTTAAAATGAAAGAGTACGGCGCCGACGTCATTTACATCGTCGATACCGCCGGCTGTTTTTTGCCGCACGAAGTTTCCGAATACATATGCAGGATAAAAGACGCCACAGCGATCGACGTAGGTTTTCACGGACACAACAATCTAATGCTCGCTGTTGCAAATACCATCGAAGCGGTTAAGGCCGGCGCTACATTCGTCGATGCCAGCCTGAAAGGGATCGGCAGAGGTTCGGGGAACGTTCCAATAGAAATACTCGTCATGGTGCTAAAGCGGATGAAATACGGCCTGCACATAGACGAACGGCAGCTGATAAAAGCCGCCGACCGGATCCACGAGCAGCTTTTGCAATACCTTCCAAAGCCAAGCGGCTTCGATCCGTATATGGCGGTGCGCTGCCGCGATTTTTTCCCGTTCTATCTTTTGGAGGCAGTTGCAAACAAGATCAAGGTCCCGATGTTCGACATAATAAACGATATCGCGCTGCTAAATCCAGGCACCGAGATCACGATAGACGAACTCGGCGACATAATAAACAAGCACGGTTTCGAGGAGAATAAGGTCTTTAGAAGTCTCGGGCTGATCCCTTAAGCTTCGCCGGTATATCTCGGGGCCCAAAATATTCAAGCGAATATCTCTGCTTTCCAGGATCGAGATTGATCCGCCGGAACAGGTCCTTGAACACGTCGGCATATTTGGCGAACTTATCGAAAGGCATCTTCTTGTTCAGATAGATATAATCGCTGGGATCGAACGATAAGAACAGCGAATGGTGCTTGATCTTCGCCCAATCCATATCATTGCTCACAAGCTTCCTCTTTTTCGCGTAATCCCATATTGGAGTGCCGGGATTCGGAATGATAGGGTTCACTTCTATATCGAACACCTTCTTTTCGTTCTTCTCGATGAATTTGATCGTCTTAAGAATATCGCTCTCCGTTTCGCCTGGAGCGCCTATTATGAACGAGCAGCTCGTCTTAATGCCGGCGTCGTAGGCAATATCCACCGCCTCCTGGATATCTTTCAGCGTCGAAGGCCGGTCCTTAAGTCCGCCAAGAACGCTCTTCGACATGGATTCGACGCCGAAAAACACGAAACGGATGTTTCCCTTTTGAAGCAGCCTTGCGACTTCTTTGTCGAAATGGCCGACCCTCGACATGCACATGAAAACGATCTTTTCGTTCCACCCTTCGTTCACAATGATATCGACGATGTTCTTCAATCTCTTTTTGTTAAGCGTAAAAATGTCGTCGAAGAATTTTATCATACGCGGATGAAACGCATCGACGATGCTCTTTATTTCCGCGCCGACGCGCGCCGCCGAATATTGCCGGCATCCGCCCCACTGGATGGGACTTGAGCAGAAGCTGCACTTGTACATACAGCCGCGCGTCGTCATCACCGCCGGAATGCCTAACTTTACGACCAGTTTTTTCCAGTTTATTAGCGGCAGGCTGTCTATGTCCGCTATCGCAGGCCTTCGCTTGTTCACAACGAGGCCGCTTCTGCCAAAGTAAGCGATCCCCGCAATATCGTCCAGCTTTGGAAATTTTCGGACCAGTTCCAGAAATGTCTCTTCGCCCTCGCCTATCACAGCGGCATCGAACACACGGTCCAGCGATTCTACGCATCCGGTAATGTGCTGGCCGCCTATTATGACCGGTATCACAAGCTGCTTTTTTATCTCCCCCGCCATGTCGATAGCTATGCGATATGTTTCCGTAACAGAAGAAATTCCCACCATATCGGGACGCAGATCGATCGCCTCGGCGACCGTATCGACCACGTATGTTTTTATATCCGTATTCGCGGACAGGTAAGCTTCGAGCGCCAGCGTTCCAAGATTATTGGAAAGATGATGGAGGATGTTAGATTCTTCCGTAGCAGTTATCAGTACAATCTTTTGCATGGGTCCATCCTATTGACAAGGGGCTTGCCGTTCGCAAAACGGTCCAAATTTTCGGCAAAGACCTGAAACATCTTCGGCCAGATATTATATCGTTCAGGAGTGGCATGCGGCATTGCAACTATCCCTTCTTCTTTCAGCAATTCCTTGGGCATCATGTCATCAACGACCGCTCCGGATATCTTTCCCGAACGCACCGCTTCTTTAAGCGCTCTTTCATCGATCACGCCGCGCCTTGCGGAGGTAAGAAGATAGGCACCGGTCTTCATCGAACCAAATTGCTTTTTGCCAAGCAGGCGCCTGGTCTTCACCGTTAAAGGAACGGTCACGAAAACAACGTCCGAGATCTTTAATAATTTATCCAATTGGGCCGGCGAAAAGATCTTGTCGGCCGCTTCCGAATTTATTGAAGGATGAAGCTTTGTTGCTACAACTTCCATCTTCAGGCCTTTTGCGTGTTTGGCGACTTCGCTCCCAATACCTCCAAGTCCTATCACTCCGGCCACGAGCCCTTCCAAAAAGGAAACATCCATGAACGAGCCAAGGAGGCCAAAAAACTGTTCGGCAACATATTCGCCCCAAACGCCCCTTGAATTCGTGACCTTTGCTTTTTTATAGAGGTTCTTTGGAAAAAGATGCCCGTATTGAACGCCCGCGGTATGGAACCATTTAAGTTTTTTTGCCTTTTTTAGAGCGGGCGCTGTGATCGACCACGAAAACATGGCATCTGCAGTTGCAATATCGTTTAGAGATTCCGTGAAAACAATATCCGGAAAACGCGACTTAAGATCTGCCAGAAATTCAGGCGGCGGTTTAACGCCCGGGAAGCTGGCATTTTCGAGATTCACTAGCACCATCTTTTTTTTCATATGGTAAAAATACATGTAACATGTTAAACTTTCAAGGAAATTGCTATTATTCAACTTTTTTAAGAAATCTTGGGATTATTAGCAACTTTCGCTTACCCCCCAACCGATAATATTAATGGTGGGGAAAGTCTTTGGAGGTAGTTTAT
>CAIPVD010000214.1 GCA_903868375.1 uncultured delta proteobacterium | reverse complement strand
TTCAAAACCTCTGTCAAGTTCAACCGACATTCTCTCTTCTAACGGGAACAATTGCATCCACCGAACGAACATGGGATCGGCGTTCAGAGCTTTAGACAAGTCGGCTCCATACATACTTTTGAACGCCTTATATTGAAGCGCGGTCTCCGACCTCGCCGAAGCAAGAGTCGATGCGAACATCTGCAGTTCCTGCGGCAGCAAGTACGCGGCGCTGCGTTTGAATTCCTCCTCAACGCCTTCGGAAAGCCCCATATCCGAAAGATCGACGGCTCTTAAAGCGGCCACCATTCTATTGGAGTGCGGCGGAAATGCGATATCCTGAAGCCATGCGACAAGTTCTTTCGCGCCCTTCTTCGGATCGTACGCACTAAACCTTTTCAAATTCTCTGCATCTACGCCGGTAACATCATTTACAAGAACGGTTATCCAGCGTTCGTAGAGGTCCGGTTCGAAGTCGGCATATTCTATCGCATCTGCAAAAACGCGGATCATGATCTCTTCGCAAATCCCGTGCTGGCGCGCAGCAAGTAAAAGGTTCGACCAGGCGGACTTAACGCCATCGTTCCTAAAACTTTGCCTGGCCAGCAGCACAACGGCATTTCCTTTCGGCTCCGGACTGCTCTTTTCGATCGCCTTGTCGGCGTAAGGAAAGAGTTCCCTATAATAAGATCCTATCGAGGCCTCGACCTCCGCGGCTTCTCTTTCCTTATGTCCGTCAAGCATAGAATATAACCGCCCCAACATCTCGAAACTTATTTCTCTATTCTGGTCTATTATATCCGCCAGCATCGCCCTGCTGATAAGCGAGTAACGTTCATCTTCGAACAACTGTGATATTAGGCGGAGCGTTTTCATTGCTTCCGATTGAGTACCGGAGCACAAAGAGCGAAGATGACTTGCCTGCAAAGGCAACAATTTTGCGGCATGGATGAAAAGCGTTAGGGTCCTTCTTGGATCCAGTTCAAACTCGAAGATCGTGCGGCACTTAAGATAATCGGAAAGAGAAAGAGGCGTTATGGTTTTCCAGTCCACATCCTTCACCTTACGCCTGTTGTCGCGATTGGCAGATGTATTATCTGTTGCAAATTCTTCTTCGTACATGCGAGTTATTTCGGCGATGATATCGGATGCAATGCCAACGCTATAATTTTCAGGGGCAATCGGGGAGAACTTTGTATCTATTTTTCTCCGCAATTCAGCACCGCCAAACACGCACAACATAGCCAGTTGAACCTTTGTCTTTTCCGGAATGTCGGCACGATCAAAAAAATGCAATCTCAATTCGTGTACTATCGTCGCCATAGCATAATTGTAAACATTCGCATCGGCTTGAGTTCTTGGCCTGATATTGGCCAGTCTTTCCGTTCCCTGCATGACGTTCCGAATCTGCTTATAAAATGAATCGAAGAGCCGTCCTCCCGTTCTGTAATACTGCAAATAGAATTTAATGGTCGCTTTATGGAACGTTACAATTTCATCCTTTGAAAATGTGATCGGCCCAAGTGAAACGCCTTCTGCCATGGCGACCGGCCTGATTATAGCTATGAATATAGGCATTAGCTCGTCGATTCGTTGAACGGGAACGAGCCCTTTCAAGTAAGAGTTCCACAGGGAAACCATCTCTGTTAAAAAACCTTCGGACGTTGGAAGTGCGGGCGCGCGGGGAAAGACTCTTGCGAACTCCGACATAACTGTGCGCTTGAACGCAACAAGCCTTTCCGAAGAAAGGCAATCATGGTCGGGAAATCTCTTGAACTGCTCGGCCCATTCTGCATCGGCGCTGTCATGCAGCAGCAAAAATTTTAGCGCAGTATCGTAGCTGCAGCTCTCCAGCTGCTGCAGAAGTTGCCAAAGCCCGTGATTTCGATTGGCATTTACATCTGCAATCAGCTCGCATCTTCTTGTTAAATAAAAGATGTAGTAACTTTCGTAACGGCGGCTCTTCGATATAAGAGAATCCGGAAATAAAACCACTTGAAGGCGCTTCACCTGCGGATCATGCTTGTCACGCCCGCTTTTCTTGCTCATCGTAAGAAGTGCATTACTTGTGGTCCACGGTTCCGCTTCGGCATCGACATATCGATATGCTGCGTCGCTCCGAGGCAAGATGTTTCTTGATAGATCATCGGCGGAGGTAGAAAAAATTCCACCTACAACGGCATTCAATGAAGTGAACTGCCGCGGCAGTATCGTGGTAAATGATCCCTGCTCGGTTGCTACTGGAACGGGCACTGCAGGAGCAAGCGAACTTATGGCTCCAAGACCTGTCACATTTATTGTAAATATCGGACTGAAAGGAGGCATACTATTAGGCGACGTATATATTGATATCCTTAGGAATTGCAAGCATTTCTTATTGTTATGCGATTATCCCCAAACCGCCTATCGCACCTCGTAGGTGCAACGGCGGTTGCCGTGTACGATTTTCGTCACTTTAGTCATCGCTCATTTTCAAAATGTCCTTAAATTACAACACAACTTTCTTTGGCATCCTATTTGCTTAACCATTTTTGCACCTCGTAGGTGCAAAGGAGGTTGGTATATGAAGAATGATCGGCATGGAACGGGTTGCATTCATCACGTTTATAGTAGAAGCATTGCGGGTTATAAAATATTCAACGATCAATTTGAATATGGAAGAATGATCGAAGTTCTAGAGTATTACAAGCCACTCGATGTCCCAATTCGTTTTTCAAATTATAAAAAAACCTGCAGCAATTTGAATCCGCCGTGCCAAGAAAAGCTTATCGAAATATTAGCCTATTGTTTAATGCCTACTCATATTCATTTGGTATTGGCTCAAAAAGAAGATTATGGAATTTCAAATTATATGAGCAAGTGTTTGAATAGTTACACAAAATATTTCAATGAGCGACACAAGCGCAAAGGACCGTTATGGGAGTTTCGATTCAAAAGCTCGCTCATCTCAACGAACGAAATTCTTGAGCACGTAATTAGATACGTCCATCTGAATCCAACAACAGCCAACCTCGTAGCAAACCCAATAGAATGGGAATTTTCATCGTATCATGAATACCTCGATAAAAATATTGGTCTTAATAAGATTTGCGATCTGGATGACCGACCAAATGCAACAACATATAGAGCATTTACTGAATCACAAATAGACTACCAAAAAGAGCTATCGCTTATAAAGCACCTTACGCATGAATAAAACCACTTATTGCACCTACGAGGTGCAATAACGGTTGACGTGGGCTAAGCCATCTGAAATAGTCAGTTCATGCTTGTACGCGAAGACCATGAGCGGCGGGAGGAGCAGATACTGGCACCGTACGCCGTTCTTTCATCCAAAACGGCTGGGCGAAAGTTCCCCGAAATGGGTTGCCCAACCCGCACATGTTTTCAGCGCGACCGCGACCGCATAATCCACTCCAGCGCCTTCCGCAGGCTCGAGTACAAAACTCAAGTATTCGTGAATCACGAAGGCGATTACTATCGCACGCGCCTAACCCACACGTTGGAAGTGGCGCAGATATCGCGGAACTTTGCCCGCACTTTTGGTCTTAACGAAGACTTAGCCGAAGCCGTAGCCCTCGCGCACGACCTGGGCCACACGCCTTTCGGCCACGCCGGCGAAGAGGCGATGAACAAATTAATGAAGGCGCATGGCGGATTCGAACACAATCACCAAAGTTTGCGCGTCGTCACAAAGCTCGAGAACCGCTATCCCGAATTCGTCGGGCTGAACTTGTCCTACGAAGTGATCGAAGGCATCGCCAAACATTCGAGCGAATACGATAACCCAAACATCGAAGATTTCAAAGACACCGGCTATCCAACGCTCGAAGCGCAGATCGTGAACTCCGCCGACGAAATAGCCTACGTAACGCACGACCTGGACGACGGGCTAACATCGAAGCTCTTAAGCTTCGAGCAGATCGAATCGGTGCCGATATTAAAAGAAACGCTCGCGGAAATAAAACGCGATTACCCGAACATCATCCAAAGGCTCGTTAAATACCAGATAACACGCCGGCTCATTAATTTACTCGTGACCGACATACAGCTGGAAACTAAAGCCCGCATCGCCTCAAGGTCGATCCAAACGCTCGAAGATGTGCGAAAGAACGGCAAAAACCTGATAGGTTTTTCAAACGGCGTAAGCTCGCAGCTGGCTGCGCTTAAGAATTTTCTGTTCGCCAATCTTTACAGGCATCCAAAGGTAAAAGAGATGACCGATACCGCCCGCATCATTTGCGAGGACCTGTTCAAGAAATACAAGAAAGAACCAAGCCTTATGCCAAAGGCATATCAGGCAAAGACCGGCAAAGACGGCGAACTTGAACGTCATATTTGCGATTACATAGCGGGAATGACCGACAGATTCGCGCTCTCCGAGCATCAGCGGCTCTGCGAATAGAGCGCAACGTATATCCAATAACTTCTCATCACCTTCTTAACGTAATCGTTCGTTTCTTTGTACGGGATCTCTTCGACGAACTCTTCGTCGGAATTACCGCCGTCTGCGATCCATCTATCGACCGCCTCTTCGCCAGCGTTGTAAGCGGCAGCGGCATAGAACATATTGCCGGCGTAATGTTTCAATAAGAACGCAAGATATCTTGTGCCCACATCTATATTAAAGCTTGGCGCAGTCAGTTTGGCCACATCGAACGCCGCGCCCTTCGCAAATCTTCTGGCGGTCTTTGGCATAAGCTGCAAAAGTCCTATCGCGCCCGCCGGAGAAATAACGTCCGGACGATATGTCGATTCTTCGCGCATCACGGCCCATACAAATAACGGATCGATCTTATTTCTCGCCGCCGGTTCCTTCATTAATATAGGATACGCCTTCGGATAAGCGCCCTCCCAAACCCAGTCGGCGTCGCGGTCGCTCGAAAAACGGTATCTTGCCATGATATTGACCAAATGCCATGCATCGTTCTTCTTGGCCAGGTCGTAAACCGCATGCCAATCGACATTTTTCGCCTTCGAACTGTTCAGCGCCTCCAGCTCCTTCGCAACCAGCTCGCTTAAGTTCAGATGGGCAAGTTCCACCGCCTTCGCAAGGGTATCGCTATCGGATGGATCCGACGAAGATTTCGGATCAGAATAATCCACATCCATATCTAACTTACGCTTAAGCTTCTTTGTGGCGACGATGCCATAAAAACCAAGCGGCGACTTACTGGCGATCTCTTCATATATATGTTTCGCAGCTGCCTCATCGCCCTTCGCTTCATATATATTGGCCTTCCAGTAAAGAGCGCGCGCCTTCC
>CAIPVD010000213.1 GCA_903868375.1 uncultured delta proteobacterium | reverse complement strand
GGAGTTTTAGTCGCGATCACATAAAAGCTGTGAGCGCCGTTCGAAAGTTTATCGGCAGAAAAAGTGCCGTTCGAACAATCGACATCCGTATTTTCGAAACGGCACGACAATTTGTAATCACTTACGATCGCAGTGACCTTGAACGCCACCGACGTCGAATTGGTGTAAACGCTCGGACATCCCTGAATGCCGAATACCTGATCCGCTTCGAGTTTAACATTAGGTGCAGTAGGCGGTTCACATGCGGTCCCGACGCCGTTGCCGTTCGCATCGTCTTGCGCTGGATTTGGAACAGTCGGGCAATTGTCCTTGCTGTCCGGGACTCCATCGCCATCCGTATCTTTATCGCAGATCGAATTTATACAATAAAGCCCGCCTTCGCACTGGCTCGTTAGCTGGCAAGTTTCGTTTATTTTTCTGCCCGACGCGTCGTTAACTGCCTGCTTCGCATCGTTCGTACTGGAACTGCCCACGCTTCCATTGCAGGCAGAAAAATAGATTGGAACTGCTAATAGAACAACTGCGCGTAGGAGGTGGCGCCGCATAAGGAAAGTATATGCTACTTCTCTTTATAAATCGAGCTGAAAGTTATTTTGCGTTAAGAAATATTATCCGCCGTTTTTTCCCTTGACGATGCCACTGCATTACTTTAAACGCTGGAGCAAGAACTATGGCGCTAATAAATGGCATAGGAACTATACCGGTCAATATATTCATACTCGCTGCTGCCCCAGCTGCAGGGAGTGCTTCTCTATTTCAAAATGGCGGCCCTTTTACTTCTGATCTTTTATCCGGTGGAAGAAGAGTATCATTCTCTCTATTCGATGACCCGGCGAAGCTAGTCGGTCTCATCAACTCTGCGCTATTAGAACGATCCGACTCTCTCCGAAATTATGCATTTGCAGGGCTCACATTCGGCACCACGCCCCATGCAACAATTAAGCAAAGCCTAACTTCATATTTAGCGGGAAGTGATACAACATGGACAATTAAAGCACCGGCGGGACTCAGCCATGAAGATAGCGCTCTATGGAAAAATCATATGCGCATGGTCTTTAGGATCGCCGAAAGCTATGCAAGAAAATTTCCATCGGAGCTGATATCAGCCGATGACCTTGCACAAGAGGGTTGCATCGGACTATTAGAGGCATGGGAAAAAAGAAGTAATTTTAAAGGAAATTTTGATGCCTATGTCGAAAGATTTATAAGAAATAAAATCGTAGATGCTCTACGTAATCTGACGCCTACGCGTTATCTGGCCGATCGCAAACGAGCTTTATCTGCCGCTTTGGATCTCTGGGATAAAAAAGGTTCTCCTACCGCAACAAAAGAAATAAGTGCGATTCTTGAAACAATTCACAACGATGCTGATGCGGAACGCCTAAGAGAAGAGCTTAGAGCAGTTGAGGCGCGGCTTTCGTCACGGCTTAATCTTGCAAGTCTTGATGCCCCTCTTGGAGAGCACGATGACGGATCGCTTGCAGAATTATTAAGCGATCCCTCGTCCTTGGATCCCCTCGAAGAAGCAGAGAGGATAGAAACCGAAAGAAGACTTAAACTTTTAAAGCAAAGCCTTACGGCAAGACAAAGAGAGGTCGTAGATGGAATATTGGCCGGCGAGAACCAACCAACAATAGCGGACAGGTTAAATCTCACCGAAGGAAGAATCAGCCAGCTCAGAACAGCCGCGGTTAGAAAAATGAGTTGGGATCTATCAGAAACTCAGATCACGCGGTCAAGAGCTATCCAGATCGAAGATGCAGCTACTCGTGAACTAGAAGCTGTGCTATCAGAGACGGTCTCCAATACATCACCCGAAAAAGGTCTGCAAACGTTAGTAGAAGCAAGTTTGCTGAGGTTCATAAAATTTGGTGATGCATCTTATAAGTGGGTCCATAAGCCGCTAATATCGATCATCGTTGATGCCGTTATGGAATATGCTTTACTGCCATCTTCCGAGGATAGCGCGTATCTAAGGCGATTAAGACGGATCCATTTTTTCGTGGGTGCATTGAAAGAGTTGGAAGCATTCTTCGAAGCAGTCGATGTCCCTGAAGCAGAAAGAAGAAAGATCGCGATCGTCGTCATTGGGAAATTGACACAGTCCGTTTCAAAGCGAAAGGTAGTGTCTCAAAGAACAGACAGGGCCTTATGGCCCATGGCACTACACGCCCACGGCAGAAACAAACTAACTGCTAAAACCAGAAATACTTATACCTGTGGATATTACAGACTAGACGCAGAAGGCCGTGATAGAATATTAGAACCCATACCAGAACGTGCGCGCGATGCTTTCCTAGAGCACGTTATCGCCTATCAACACCCCACCCCATCTAACTGGACAAGAACATATTACTTAAGTGACACCGCTAAAAGACTGGGTCCAAGGCTTGAAGCAGCCATAGCTATCTATGACGAGGCCCTACAAAGCCCTGCCGGCTGCCATGCCGAAGGGACGAACCTACCGGAGCTCCTTGGCATATTGTACGAATCTCTCGGTGTCGTCTCATACAAGTCCGAAGACATTCGCCGCACAATATGGAGATACATTGCAGACAAAGCGGTCTCTAGATTGGAAGAAATGAGCATGGATGAATTGATGACGCTATTGCGAAATATGTATAATCCATGGGTAGAAGACCTGTTCACAGCCTATCTTAGCAAAGAGATCCGTGATAACGATTGGGCCGCTAAATATATAGCGAGATCATTGATAGTAAATTGGAGAGAACACTTAGTACCTAAACGTATCCTTAATGAGTTGCGAAAGATAGACGGAGCGGTAACCGGCTTAAACAACATGGCTAAACATATTCCGGGTGCAGATAAGATAAACGTTCAAGTCCTGGTAAGAATAGCGGTCGAAGACTCAGTGAATCGCGCACATAAGAAACATTTCGCGGTTAACAGGATGGCTTCCACTTTGATTG
>CAIPVD010000212.1 GCA_903868375.1 uncultured delta proteobacterium | reverse complement strand
TCGATTCCGGGGTCATCGATATTCAAAAGGAACCCGGCGATCTGAACGATGCCGTTCGTTCGGTTTGCCAAAAGATGGGCCATTTGCTGGAAGAGAAAGGCCTTAAGCTGGAATTGAAATTAGCGGATAAGTTGCCGGGTGCCGTATTCGACCGCGATATGATCCTGGTCATAATAGAGAATCTGCTCTGTAACGCGGTGAATTTTACGGAAAAGGGGAGCGTAAAAGTTTCTACGTCGAGCAATAAAGATTCGGTTCAGCTTATTGTTGAAGATACGGGTTGCGGAATGGATGAAAATGATATCAAGAAACTCTTTACGCCGTTCGAAAAATCGGCAGAGAGCCTTAAAAATCCGTATAGCGGCGATGCGCTTGGGTTGGCTGTTTGCAAGGCGATGTTAGATAAATTTGGCGGCCAAATTTGGGCGGAATCGAAAGCTGGGAAGGGAACCTCTTTTTTCGTGAAGTTACCTGTTTAAACTCCTAAATGTTTTTTCACCGTTTCCGCTAGTTTGGTACATAGCGCATCTGTTAACCTTTCATCGTTCGATTCGACCGTGACCCTTGCAAGGGCTTCCGTTCCGGAATAGCGTAAGACCACTCTTCCGATATCTTTCAGCTGGCGCTCGATGTCCACTCTCGTTTCGGCGATCTCGTTTATCTTATTAAAATCGGTTTTGTCCTTCACTCGGACGTTGATCGTCTTTTGCGGGAACGGCCTGTAATCTTTTACGAGTTCGCTCAACTTCTTTCCCGTCTGCTTCATTATCGACATGATTCGCAGCGCCGCAAGCGTTCCGTCGCCGGTAGAGCTGTGATGCAGATATATCAGGTGCCCGCAAGATTCGCCGCCTAAATTAATGCCGCTCCCGCGCATATATTCTATAACCTTTTGATCGCCGACGTCGCTTCTAACTACGGCTATGCCTTCTTTTTTTAGTGCAGCGTCTAGGCCGAAATTCGTCATGATCGTTCCGACAATGGTCGATTTGCCAAGATTACCTTTGGCGTGAAGATGCTTTGCGCAAACGTAAAGTATGCCGTCGCCATCTACAATATTTCCGTTTTCGTCGGAGAGCATCAACCGGTCTGCATCGCCATCGAGCGAAACGCCGATATTTGCGCCGACTTTTTTTGTAAGCGTGCAGACGTTTCGCGGATAAAGTGCGCCGCAGTTGTCGTTTATGTTCAGGCCGCTTGGTTCCGTACCCGTTGCAACGACTTCGGCGCCCATCTCTTCAAATACGCTTGGCGCAACGCTGTAAGCCGCGCCGTTCGCCGCGTCCAGAGCTATCTTCAATCCTTTAAGGTTGAACTCGTGAGGAAAGGTTTCTTTTAAATACTGAATATATCTCCCCGCTGCATCGTGGATCTGCGTTACTTTTCCAATTTTGTTCGGTTCCGCAAGATGTTTTTCGGGAACTTTATCGAAGATAAGGCGTTCGATCTCTTCTTCCTGTTCCGCGTTCAATTTGAAACCGTCGTGGGCGAAGAGTTTTATTCCGTTCTCGCTCGCCGGATTGTGAGAAGCTGATATCACGATGCCAAGCCTCGAACGCATCGACCTGCAGATGAAGGCAACGCCAGGCGTTGGAAGCGGGCCGGTCTTGATGACGTTGATCCCCATCGAAGTTATTCCGCTCGTCAGCGCTTCTTCTATCATGTAACCGGAAAGGCGGGTGTCCTTGCCTATCACGATCTGCGGTAGTTCGCCGTCTTTTAAGATCGAATAAGCGGCGGCGCGTCCAATAGCTACCGCAACTTCGGTGTTCATCTCTTTCGAATTCGCCTTGCCACGTACGCCATCGGTACCGAAAAGTTTTGAAGCCGTCATCGCAACCTCCATTCCCCGCCAAATTACTACGTTGCCCATATTTTCTCAAGCCACAAATTAGTGGAATAAAATATGCCAAAGTAGTAATAGCTTTCCGGCATGCTTGAAAAATCATTGCAAAGCTTGGAGCGTTTTAAGTCCGGCCTTCAAAATGGCGCGGATATTGTCTTGCTTCAGAATGGGCGAACGAACGATATCGATTCGATAGTAAAAGAACTTTATACCGCTACGCCGTTGCCAAAGAACGTAAAGGTCGCGCTCTTCGCATTGGGAGGCTACGGCCGCCGCGAAATGAGCCCGTATTCCGATATCGACCTTATGTTTCTCTACGAAGGTTCGCTAGATGATGTAAAGCCGCTGGTCGATAGTATCCTTTATCCGCTCTGGGATTTAAAGCTCGAAGCAGGGGGCGCAACTCGAACGCTTGCCGATTGCAGCGCAATGTTTGGTGGCGACATACGCGCACAAACCGCCATGCTCGATGCCAGGTTCGTAACTGGCGACGAAGACCTTGCGGAAAGTTTTATGCAGCTCGGCCAGAGTCAGCTCGCAAATGGCCGCTGGCGTAAGCGGTTTGTTAGGGCGAAATACGCCGAGCAGGCCGAGCGCTTTAAAAGGTTCGGTAGCTCCGTTTATGTCTTAGAGCCGCACATAAAAGAGGGCGAGGGCGGCCTTCGCGAATATCAAACGGCGTGCTGGATCGAACGCGTTAGAACTGGTTACGACCTAAATATAAAAAATGCCCTTCCAACCGAGATCAATTATCTTTTAAAACTTCGCGCCTATCTGCATTTGCTGGCTGGAAAGCGCGAGGATCGTTTAACGTTCGATAATCAGCTTGCGCTTGCAAAGGAATTTGGAGTTGATGCTCCGGAGTTGATGAGCAGCTATTACAGGAACACGGCGAGTGTTCACAAGAATTCCAAGCTTATAACGGACGAAGCTGCTCCTCTATTTAAGCGCCTTTATAAAGAATGGCACGTGGGCCGGGTGAAGAAGATCATTGGCGGTTCTCCATCGTGGCAGCGGCTTGTTGCGAACAGCGACATTTTACCGGACGCGCTTTTTATGATGCATGGATCTGGAGAACTTAAGAAGTTGATCCCTTCTTTTGAAAATATATATTTTAGGGCGCAATACGGCACCTATCACGTTTATACGGTCGATATTCATTCGATCCTTTCGGTGAAAAAAACGGTGGAGTTAGGCGATCGCCGCAGTCACGGCCTGATCAGCCGCATCTATAAAAGGATAAAGCGCAAAGACCTGCTTCTAATGGCCGTGCTTCTTCACGATATCGGCAAGGATGGTACTAAAGACCAGAACCACACCGTTCGCGGTGCAGTCATCGCCAGGAAAGAAGCCTTGCGTTTGGGGCTTTCGGAGGCAGATGCAGATACGGTATCGTTCTTGGTCGAATCGCATCTTATTATGCCGCGCCTTGCATTTTCGCGCGATTTAGCCGATCCGCGTTTAATAGAGAACTTTGCGAGTACGATAGACAAGGCAGAGATCCTCGATATGCTGTTCGTGCTTTCATATGCAGATATCGCATCTATTGGCGCCGATGTGTGGACGGTCTGGAAGGAGAGGCTTTTATGTCAGCTCTATGCCGCCACAAGCGGAGATAGCGTCTACAAAGACCTGGCGAGAATAAAAAAACGAATAGAGCAGTCTGCCCCCGATCAATTCACAAAAAAATGGCTGGAGACGATGCCCGACAGATATTTTATCGCGAATACAGAAGATCTGATAATTTCTCATATAGAAATGTTCAAGGCTTACTTGCTAACGCTTGAGATCGAACATGGTTCGCCGCTTCTGGTTCGTCATAACACGTGCGGTTCGCATTCCGAGTTTCTTATTATGGCGGCCGATGCCCCGGGCCTTTTCGTGAAGATCGCTGGCGTTATGGCGGGAAATAATGTGAATATTTTAGAGGCAGATCTTAACACCGGAAAAGATGGCATCGTGTTCGATATCCTGCGCGTTCAAAATGAGGTAGGCAAAGCGATATCCGAACTTACAGCGGAGCGGATCAGCTCCGACCTTAAGGCGGTGTTGGCCGGCAGTAGAAAAGTGGAAGAGATGGTTAGGCCGTCGCTCTTCTTAAAGAAGCCGGTGTCGGAACAGGCGAAGAGGGTAGTTGTGGACAACGACGTGTCCGTATATTATAACGTGATCGACGTTTACGCAACCGACAGGTTAGGGCTTCTTTACGGTTTGGCTTCGGTTCTTTTTAACGAAGGATGTTCGATCGGAGTTGCAAAGATCTTAACGCACGCCGAAAACGTGCAGGATTCTTTTTATATTAGGGACAGGGGCGGAGCGAAGATAACGGATGGCGAAAGATTGGGCAGGATAAAAGATGCTATTT
>CAIPVD010000211.1 GCA_903868375.1 uncultured delta proteobacterium | reverse complement strand
TGGCACGCAGCCTGTGCTTCTTTCGAACCAAAATGTCGGCGAGATGACGATATCATATCCAAAAGAAGCGGCTACTCCCACGAACGAATTTGTAGTTAAGGTGGACGACGTAGACGTTCCTTTGAGTACAGACGTTCTCAAACAAAAGCTTTCGCAGGCGTTCAGCGACGAAACGCCACGCGACGATCTAGGCGATCTTAAAACGGTCACGAGTGGCAATTTCGAAGACTTGCAGAAGACGACTATAATATATGGTGCGCTCTATTCGATAAGAATAGGAAACGTAGCCGCGCCGCAGGCAAGTGCTGCCGATGTGGCCAAGGGAACTATCACTCCAACTGTCGTCCCTGACAGTTCGAATATCGTCTTCAACGCTTACGGAAAAGATGTGGAGAACCTGGATTGCAACGCGCCGCTAGACGGCATAGTTATAGCTGGCGATTATCGCTGCTATTTGCCAACGCGCTTGCAGCACGTGGTCTTGAAGCCGAAGATGAACGGTGGTTTTGATCTAATGGCGTTGTGGAACGTTTGCAAGGTGACAACTGCTTCGGATGAAGATGCATGCAAAAAAGGGACATTGCCTGGCGAGAAGGTCATGCTGGCTGTATACTATAATATCGACGAAGCTCCGAAGATAGTTCAGCTAAAGGTTGGCGGTGAGGTTGTTCCGAACGGCGCAGTTGTTACGCCGAACAAAGATTCTTCCGCCGTGGCAAAAGGTACTTCCGGAAATATCGAAACGCTTGATGTTAGCGCCGAAGATAAAACCGGTGACGAACTGTCATCGACCTGGTCATGCAAAGATGCGGCTGGAGCGGTTTGCGACAGCTTGTTCTCTTCGACCAGCGGATTTAACGTTCAATTTGGAGAAGGGCAGACGCCGGTCGATGTGGCATCACCGATCGTGAACGGTGCGAAGTCGGCAGCAGTTGCATCGCCGCAATGCCCGTTCAATGTGACTGCAACCGTGACAGATCCAGGCGGATTGAGCGATAGCGGGTCTTTCGTTGTCGGTTGCGGAAACGAATACAAGGCGACCGGAATACAATTCAAAGGAGTTACTACTACTCCTCAACCGGTCGAGATCTCGGGCATAGGCGGCAGTGGTATGGCGTGTTCGTTAGTGGTCGATTCATCTGACGAAGGTAACAATGCGAACGTAATACTTGCCATGTTGTTTGGCTCTATAATCGCGATATTTGTGGCACGGCGGAAAATTAGGGTGAGCGTCAAGAAAGCGGATTAGATTATCATTTTGAAAGTGTTATCCGAAATTTAGCCTTGTATCAGCACGAAATTCCTAGTAAAATCAAACCATTCCAAGTAGCGAGCCTGGCACATTTCTTGCTATTTAGTTCACTGGATCGGAGACCAAATATGCTAAAGTTAAAACCCACATTATTTTTGGCAATTTTCACTATTTTATCTTTTTCGTATATACGATTAGCGAGTGCAACAGCTGCACAGTCAACGGATATAACGCCATGTTTACAAGATTCCGATTGTGACGATGCGAATGCTTGTACATTTAATGCTTGCATGGCAGGCGCTTGCTATTCTTATCCACTTAATAAGGGCTCGTCTTGCAATACTGGAGACCTTTGCACGACCGGTCAGTATTGCGCAACGGATGGCGGGACATGTGGCGGAGGTTCCACTATGGTTTGCGAGAGCGGGAATACATGCAAGCCGCTCAAGCCAACGGCGCATGGAGTTTATCCGGTGGGAAACTGTGGTTGCGAAGATGCTTACACAACCAATCCTGCGACCGGTAAATTTAGCACCGATGGCATTTCTTGCGAAGGCGGAAAAACCTGCCTTAAAGGAATTTGCGGTGGCGCTGCTACATGCAGTATCGATGGCAAGACCTATGCTAACGGAGAATATAAAGGAAACGCTGGCGATGATTCGTGCCTGTGGTGCAACGTTTATATCAGCACTTCTGCGTGGAGCAACGTTCCGGGAAATCCGACTTTTGGATCCTGCAATGACAATAATGGCTTTACATCGAACGACATGTGCGATGGAGCGGGGCACTGTGCGGGGACATATATAGACAGCGACTTCGACGGTTTCCCTAGCGCCGACCCCAAACATCCACCGGTCGCTTCTGAACTTTTATTGATAGATTGTAATGACAGCGACGCGGCGGCCCATCCATTTGCCGTTGAATTGCAAGATCATATAGACAACAATTGCGACGGGCAGGTTGACGAAGGTTTTCCAACTCCCGTTTGCGGCCAAACGAACGATAGCAGGATAGGCCACATATATTTGGACAGCGAAAAATATTGCAGGCCGCTAGATGTAAATAAAAACAATATTATCTGCACGGGACCTAACTGCTGCGATAGCGCGCTTCCGGTGATTTCATGCGAGAGAATAAGCGGAATCCTCTATCGCCAGGAAACAACGCCGGAAAAGACAACGTATAGGTGCGTTTACGATCCCTATAAGGCAAATGGCGATGCGTGCGGAGATGG
>CAIPVD010000210.1 GCA_903868375.1 uncultured delta proteobacterium | reverse complement strand
GTGCCCGGATATGAACAGTTTTCGTCTATTTTTTCTGGAAATCCGGAAATCAGTAATATATGAGGCCACGTTTTTTTAGGGTTTCAAGACATACTTCGAAGGCAACGTGCGGATCGTCGGCGCTGTTCTCTATCTTTGCAACAACTTCACCGAAGATATCTTCTCTTGTCCTTTTGCCGTCGCACAAATTAAAGATCAGCACCTCGGCGGGGCTCAATCCTCTTCTTACATTGTAATTCGTATCGTTCATTTTAATAACGTTGTTAGACATCGTAACGTTCGGAGAGCAAATAAGATGCCAAAACCCTCCATCGCCCTAATATTGATATAATTATTTGATTTTATTAAATATTTTTGGGGTTAGGTTTCGTGACGAATAATTTTAAGTTCAAATTCTGGAACAAAAAAAGTTTTGTATTCCGAATTTTAGAAAGAGCGCCCTACCGATTTTATGCAAAGCTTGCATAAATTATTTTATTTTGCTATGTCCAGCCAACTTTTAAGCACTTCAAACCACAATAGGAGATATCATTTATGAAAGCAAAACGAGCTTTGATCATGGGCGCAGCGGGCCGCGACTTCCACAACTTCAACGTATTCTTCAGGAACAATGCGGATTATGAAGTAGTAGCTTTCACAGCAACGCAGATACCGAACATTGAAGGAAGAAAATATCCGAAGGAACTCTCTGGCGAAAGATATCCGGCCGGCATTCCGATCTATCCGGAAAGCGAACTTACGAAGCTCATCAAAAAAGAAAAGATCGAAGACGTTTTCTTCTCATATTCCGATGTTAGCTACGAGTACGTAATGCAAAAATCTGCCGCCGTTAACGCAGCGGGCGCAAACTTCATCCTTCTTTCCCCGGAAAGAACGGAAGTAAAATCTACAAAGCCGGTCGTAGCGGTATGCGCAGTTAGAACCGGTTGCGGCAAGAGCCAGACATCGAGAAGGGTAGTTGAGATTCTTAAGAAGAAGGGAAAACGCGTCGTGGCGATCAGGCATCCAATGCCCTACGGCGACCTGACAAAGCAGATATGCCAGCGATTTGCATCGTATGAAGACCTAGACCTTCACAAATGCACGATCGAAGAGAGGGAAGAATATGAACCTTATATCGACAACGGCCTCGTCGTTTATGCCGGCGTCGATTACGAAAAAATATTGCGCGCGGCAGAAAAAGAAGCCGACGTCATTATCTGGGACGGTGGAAATAACGACGGCCCGTTCTATAGACCCGATCTTTACATAACGGTTTTGGACCCGCTTCGTGCCGGCCACGAAAGAAAATATTATCCGGGCGAAGTAAACTTCCTGCGCGCCGATTATCTCGTCATCAATAAATACGAACAGGCCTCGAAAGAACAGCTTGAAATTTTGATGGCTAATATCAAAGAATGCAATCCAGGCGCCCGAGTTATTAAAGGCGCTTCGAAGATAACGGTCGACGATCCGGCTGCGGTAAAGGGAAAGAAGGTGCTGGCAATAGAAGACGGCCCGACCATCACGCACGGCGGAATGGGATTTGGCGCGGCAACGGTCGTTGCGAAAGAGCTGGGAGCCAAGGAACTTGTTGACCCACGTCCATATGCGGTCGGTTCGATCAAGGCGGCATATCAAAAATACAATCATCTGGCCAACGTCCTACCGGCGCTCGGTTATTACCCCGAACAATTGAAGGATCTGGAAGAGACACTCAAAAAAGTCCCGGCAGATCTGGTGCTGGTCGGAAGCCCGATCGATATTAGGCGCGTTATAAAGATGGACCGCCCAAGCCAGCGCGTTCGCTACTATCTGGAAGAGATGGGCAAGCCGAATTTGGAAGAAGCCCTGGTGAAATTCTAGGACAAAATAATTCGAAAAAAGAGTTCTTAACCCCGCGGAAATGGTGTATAATTGCCTCTGTTAGTCGATAAAATAAGCCAAAAGGGGGTATTTCCTTGAAAAAACTAGCGTTTTTGTGTGCCATTTTCTTGACTGCCACGCTTTTATCGAGTTGCGGAGGGGGTAGCAGCGCAACTCCTTCAAGCGTTACCGTTGAACTTCTACCCATCGAAGGGGCAACGAGCCAATCCGAATTGGTGGTGGTTAGAGCCACTTTCGCAGGCGGCGAAGTCAATACACCCACCGCAGATAATTTCAGCGTCTTGGAATGCACCAATAACGACTGCTCAACAACGACAGGGGCCAATTTGTGTACCGTTTCATTTGCAAGCCTAGTTGCCACCTGCGCCCATGACAGCTTTAAGATGGGAACATGGTATAAGATCACAGTTTCCGGCGTTACCGATACGAGCGGACTTGTCGTTGCCACGGCTACGGCAAGATTTGCTACGATAGGCCTCTCTAATGTGACAGCCACGCTCGCGCCCGTAAATAACCTAACGAATCAGTCCATATCTGTGGCAGTTACAGCTAGCTTTGCAGGCGGCACGGTTAACGCACCAACCGCCACTAATTTCAGTTTACTCGAATGCACCGATAGCACCTGCGCATCAACAACCGTAATCAACTTGTGTACAATATTTTTTGCAAGCCCATCTGCCACATGCTCCCATGCCGTCCTTAAGAGAAGCACATGGTATCAGGTTGCGGTTACCGGCGTTACCGATACCAGCGGCCTTCTTGTCGCAACTGCAACAAGCAAATTTCAGACCATGGGCATACCTCCATCTGACGTGACCGTTACTCTTTCACCTTCTGACGGGTTGACGAATCAATCAGGATCTGTGGCAGTTACAGCCGCTTTCGTCGGCGGCCATATCGCCACTCCAACGGCCTCAAATTTTTCGATGCTCAAATGCACCGATAACACATGCGCATCAACCACTGGCATCAACCTTTGTACTGTATCGTACACATACCCAACCGCCACTTGCACCTATAGCGGCCTCTTAGATCCCGGCGTATGGTATCTGGTTACGGTTTCGGGAGTTACCGATACGGGCGGCCTGATCGTTGCCACAACAACTGCCAAGTTCCAGACCGGCACTTCTTCCGGTGTGACGATCACGCTTTCACCTACCGAAGGAGCTACGGATCAGACCGAAACGGTGGCAGTTACAGCCACATTCGTAGGCGGCGCGGTAAATGCCCCAACGGCTAGCAATTTCAGTTTACTCGAATGCACCGATAGCGGCTGTACGGCAACGGCAGGAAGCAACCTATGCACCGTATCATTCGTAAGCCCGACTGCGACATGCGCGCATGACACCCTTAAGATCAGCACATGGTATAAGATAGCGGTCGCAGATGTGACCGATACAACGGGCCGCATTGTAGCAACCACCACGGCAAAATTTCAGACCAGCGGCTATTCGACCGTAACGGCTGCACTCTCCCCTGCAAATGGCGCATCAAATCAGAGCCGCGGCGTTAACGTAACATTCACATTTTCTGGCGCTATTACGGCGCCGACAGACCTTACGCTATTCACATTGAAGCTGGACGGTACAGGCAGCAGCCTATGCACAGCTGTAACGGCAGATGGATCCGGGCTTATCTACACATGCGCCCATGCGACACTGGATGCCAGCTCAAGTTACACCGCGACGGTCAGCGGAATATTGGATGCCAGTGGAAAATTGATCGCAACGGCAACGGCAACGTTCTCTACCGGTTCGTCGGCGCTGGTTTCCGTGAACAGTGTTACAAAGGATAGCGTTATATTAACAGCTGGCGGAAATAGCGTAGGCATAACGTTCGGCTTTGACGGTGTTGCCTTAGCCGCACCAACGCTTACAAAGAATGGCGCGCCCGTTACCTGCACGTTGGCTGGAGATGGCAGGTCTTGCACCGCAACGCTGACAGGCATCGATGGATGCGCGACATTCACAAACTACACGCTGGCATTAAGCGGAGCCGAGTACAACTCTCATACTTATGTAATGAATTCTGCCGATGACGAATTCGAGGCCAGCCCTCTTGACCACATCGACTGTTATTCAAATAATTGCAATAACGATCCTGTCAACTGTGATTATTCGGCTGCATCTTCGCTGCTAACCATGACGGTACAACAGGCCGCTAGCGCGGATCAAGGCAACAGCTGTGGATGTCAAAAACCAAATGCTATAAATAACGGCGATATGGCAATAACACTGCGCACCACAAGCAATAATCCACAAGAGGTTACCGATCCTGACCAATCAATAGATAGTATAGCAACAATAGAGCTTAACGGCGATTACAATGTCGGCCAACAAAACGGTTGGTATAATCTGGATTTAGGTTCAGGTATCATTGGAAGAACCTGGCTCATAATAGACAGCAGGACTGGCAGTACAACTGGAGCTGGGGGAACTAAAAGTGTGGATAAGGATACACCATATGTTTGTGTTGTAAAAACGGCCGGAGTGGTCACATTTTACTTGAGCACAGATGGTATCGCGTTCACAAAGATTGCATATGCAGACCTTGACGTCGGACTTGGCACACTGCCCGATCCTCTGAATTTCTCGGTCGACTGGGCCACCACACAAGCTGTTTTTGGAATAGAGAATGGTTCTACACTGGACGGCCCTTACTCGGCTACATACGACTACTTCCGTTTCAGGGGCGGAACACTTGCGGGCGATGCAACTGATTGCCCGAAGGCTTATTGATGTTATCTAATAGATAGTTTAAAAAGGCGCTGACCCAAGGTTAGCGCCTTTTTTATTTCCCCAGATCCCATCTATCAAGGCGCCAACGTTTAAGAGTGCCATCGATAAAAGATACATCCAAATGCCGTAATATCTCGGCTCCATACTAAAGCCAAAACCTACGACCGCAAAAAGCGGAAAGATAAGGACCGCTGCCGACCACCCAAAGTTGAAATTCTTATGTCTTAGCCAATTTAAGATGAAGAGGCTCAAAATAGCGGCGCCCAACAATTGAATAACGGAGAGCTTCGCCATAAGTATGGAATGAACATGCGATGGCGTTCCCCATTCCTGAAAGAACGAGCTTATCTCTATGCCGCCCCAAAGGCCGATGCTCCACATATTTAAGAATGCTAATACACCAAAGGTCGCGTGAAGAGGCTTCACCGCTTTTTCTATCTTAGATAGCCATGCAACGGCTATCGCATATACAGGAACGAATAGGAACAGGATGCCTGTGTTAAATGACGATATTGAAGAGAAGCTCAAGTCATGCAGCGAATTGACCAGCAAAATATCAAAACCACTTTCAACTTTTTCGCATCCCTTTAGCCACGGAAGAAAGAAGGCAACAATAGCCACGAGCCCGAATATGGAAAATATTTTTCTAAGCATTTTATGCCCCCATTAATTTACGTATCAACCGGATGTTCCGTTTATCGTTTGCGTTCGAATCTCCTTTTGGAGTTTCTATAACCACTGGAACGTGCGCCAATCTTTCATCGTTCAATATAAGCTTAAATCCTTCGAGCCCGATATAACCTTTGCCAAGATTTTCGTGC
>CAIPVD010000209.1 GCA_903868375.1 uncultured delta proteobacterium | reverse complement strand
TTGAATGGGTGGTCGATAAGCTTTGTAATAAGTGGGGCGGCGGTGCAAGCTATAGAATAGATAATGGCGAGCATCCGCACGAAGCGCAGTATCTGAAGCTCGATTGTTCGAAGGCAAGGTCAAGGCTCAACTGGTCTCCAAGATGGGGATTGGAAAGGGCTTTGGAAAGTATAGTTGAATGGATGATCGCCTATAAGAACAAGCACGACCTTCGCGATGTCTGTTATAAACAGATCGATTCTTACTTGAAGAGCGCTTGAAGAATATTTATGGAAAAGAAAGAACAGCTTGAGAAACAGTTGAGAGAAGATGTCCTTAATGCGGCGGTCAAGTATCATGACGCCGTTCATAAAAAAGACGGTTCTTTCAAACCTGGTGATCGCATAGCCTATGCTGGGCGAGTCTATGACGCCGATGAGATAAGGATGCTGGTCGATTCTTCACTCGATTTCTGGTTGACCACTGGCCGATACGCGGACAGGTTCGAAAAAGAACTGGCGGAATTCTTGGGAGTTCAATGTTGTTCTTTGTGCAATTCCGGTTCGTCGGCGAACCTACTTGCGTTCATGGCGTTGACATCGCCAAAGCTTAAAGATCGCAGGATATTGCCCGGCGACGAGGTGATAACGGTTGCGGCCGGTTTTCCAACGACCATTGCCCCGATAGTTCAGTATGGTGCCGTGCCGGTGTTCGTTGATGTTGAATTGCCGAGTTACAATATAGACTGCAGCCAGTTGGAAAAGGCGATCACGAAGAAGACGAAGGCCGTTATGCTTGCGCATACGCTTGGTAACCCGTTCGACATACAGTCCGTCAAAGATATATGCGATCGCCATTCTCTTTGGCTGATAGAGGATAATTGCGATGCGTTAGGTTCGAAGTATACCTATAATGGCAAACAAAAATACACGGGGACGGTCGGACATCTTGGGACGTCGAGCTTTTATCCTCCTCATCATATGACGATGGGTGAAGGCGGAGCGGTCTATACGAATGATACGCAGTTGAAGCGCATTGTAGAATCGTTCAGGGATTGGGGGCGCGACTGTTGGTGCCCATCCGGCAAAGACAATACCTGCAATAACCGCATGGGGCAGCAGTTCGGTGAGCTCCCGCATGGGTACGATCACAAATATGTTTATTCTCACTTGGGATATAATCTGAAAGTTACAGATATGCAGGCAGCGATCGGATGCGCACAACTTAAAAAATTGCCCAAGTTTGTCGAGGCCAGGAAACAGAACTGGAGTTTTTTGCGTGAAAGCCTGTCGAATCTTTCCGATAGCTTGATATTACCCGAAGCCACAAAGGATACAGATCCGAGCTGGTTCGGTTTCTTGCTGACCGTTAAGGATAATGCTGGATTTAAGAGAGAACACATAGTGGATCACTTGGAATCGAAAGGCATACAGACAAGGATGCTATTCGCGGGCAATATAATCAAGCATCCGTGCTTTGATGAATTCAGATCCAATAGCAGCAGATATCGGACGGTAGGCGAACTTGTGAACACCGATAAGATTATGAACGATTCTTTTTGGGTAGGTGTCTATCCAGGTATGACCGAAGGAATGATGACATATATAAAGGATGCGATGATCGATTTTGTGAATGGACACGATCGTTAATTAGCGAACAGATGAAAAAGATAAAAGTAGGCATAATCGGCACTGGCAATATAGGTACAGACCTTCTGATAAAGATTCAGAGATCGAATATCTTGGAATGCGGCATGTTCGCGGGAGTCTCCGTAGGCTCCGAAGGTATCAAAAGAGCGAATCTAATGGGCGTAAGAACGTCCACCGATTCCGTTAGGGCGATCCAGAACGATCCAAGTTGTTGTGATATTGTCTTTGACGCCACGTCGGCCAAGATCCATTTGATCAACGCCCCGATTCTTAAGGAACTGAAAAAGTTCACGATCGACCTAACGCCTTCGCAGATAGGTAAGATGTGCGTTCCAGCCATAAATCTGGCCGATTGTTTGGGCCACGATAATGTTAATCTCATCACGTGCGGAGGACAGGCTTCAATACCGATAATATCGTCTATTTTTAAAGTGCATCCCGAAACTGAATATTTTGAGATCGTGGCAAGCATGTCTTCAAGGTCCGCAGGGCCAGGTACAAGGGCGAACATAGATGAATTCACGCAGACGACGAGAGATGCCATTGCCATTTTCACCGGCGTGAAAAAGGCGAAGGCCATAATCGTTCTGAATCCTGCGGAGCCGCCGGTACTTATGCACAATACGATATACGCGCGCATTGCGAAGCCCAATATCGAAGCCATTCGTTCCGAAGTGATGTCGATGGTGAAGAGAATACAGGAGTATGTTCCAGGTTATCGGCTTAAGATCGAGCCCGTCTTTGAGAATGAAAGGGTAACAGTTATGGTGGAAGTGGTAGGCCGCGGCGATTATCTTCCTAAATATTCCGGCAATCTTGACATTATCACGTGTGCTGCAGTGAATCTTGCAGAGGAATATGCAAAAAGAAAGATGCTCTGCAACGAGGTATGACGTCTATGGAAAAACAATTGCTCTTTTTTGATTCGACATTGCGGGATGGCTCGCATGCCGTTGCTCACCAGCTGGACACCGATGCGATCAAAAGTTATTGCCCGGCCATAGATGACGCCGGTTTGTATACCGTCATAGTAGGGCATGGAAATGGCCTTGGCGCGTCATCGTTGCAGGTCGGCATGTCAGCTACCCCCGACGTCGAAATGCTTAGAACCGCTCGCTCCGGACTTAAAAGAACGAAGCTCGGAGCTTTCCTTATACCGGGATTCGGCACGATCAAGGACAATATCGATCCTGCTGTCGAAGAAGGTGTGGAACTTTTTTGTATCGCAACTCATTGTACGGAAGCCGACGTTACGCGTCAGCATATCGAATATGTACGCAAGCGCGGTAAAGAAGCCTATGGCGTTCTGATGATGTATCACATGACCACGAAGGAGCGGCTTTTGGAAGAGGCCAGGAAGATGGAAAGCTATGGGGCGCAGGGCGTAATATTAATGGATTCCGCAGGGTCGTCGGTTCCCTCCATGGTCTCCGAAAAGATCAAGTGTTTGGCCGATCACCTGAACATTCACGTTGGATTCCATGCCCATAATAATCTCGGCCTGGCCGTATCCAATTCTCTGATAGCGATCGAATCCGGTGCGACGATAATCGATGGAACTATTCGTGGTTTTGGCGCCGGCGCCGGTAATTGCCAGCTGGAAGTGTTGGCTGGACTTCTTTCCAAGATCGGAAAGAACAGCGGGCTCAATCTGTACAAGATGATGGATGTAAGTGATAATGTCGTTACAAAGATGATGACTGGCCCGCAGGAAATATCGTCGGTAAGTTTGATAAGCGGGATCGCCGGCGTATTCTCTGGTTTTGCAAAGCACGTGAAGAAGGCGGCGGAACGGTTCAATGTCGATCCACGCGATATCTTTATGGAGCTTGGAAGACGAAAGATGGTGGCGGGTCAGGAAGATTTTATAGTTGATGTGGCGGTGTACCTTGCGGAGAAAAAAGGCGCTAAAGAAGAGAGCTATGATCTAGGTGCCTTGCTTTAGTCGTAGGGAAATATTCAAAGAGGTGATCTTATGAGAGTTGCCGATTTTATATTCAAATTTCTGAATGATATGGGAACCGATACCGTTTTTATGGTGTCGGGCGGTCAGGCGATGCATTTGGTGGACGCTGTCTGTCAGAACAAGAACCTTAAGACGATTTGTACGCATCATGAGCAGGGCGCTGGAATGTCTGCCGAGGCATATGGAAGGCTGACGGGAAAGATGGCTGTTGCATTGGTTACGGCAGGGCCCGGTTCGGTGAACGTTATCAACGGATTGGTTGGAGGCTGGACAGATTCCTCTCCCATGATAATAGTGTCCGGTCAGTCGGCACTGTCCAACGTTCAGTATCAGGACGCCCATCCCATTCGGCAGATCGGTATTCAGGGAATAAATATTCGCCCGCTGGTAGAGAACGTTACGAAGTTCTTTGTTACGGTAGATGATCCCCACAAGATATTATATTACATGCAGAAGGCTTATTACTATGCAATGAACGGGCGTCCGGGCCCGGTTTGGATAGATGTTCCATTGGATGTTCAAAAGATGGAAGTCCCGGATAGATTGCTCGAAGAGTTCAGGCCGCCGGTCACGGAATTGAACGTGGCGGAACTTAAGAAAAACGTTTCGGATGTCGTAAGGCTTTTGCGTTCCGCCAGAAGGCCTATCTTCCTAGTAGGGCAAGGAGTTAGGCTCGCGAATGCAGCGAATGTTTTTCAGTCCCTTGCAGAAAAGTTGCAAGTACCTGTGCTTACTTCACGGCTTGGGATAGATATCTTGAACAGCGACCATGAACTTTATGTCGGGAGGCCGGGCAATTACGGCGAAAGATCGGCGAACTTTGCGATACAAAATGCCGACGTTATCATCTCCATAGGATGTCGCCTTGCATCGGCATTGGTAGGGCACGATCCCAAGAACTTTGGTCAGTATGCGAAGAAGATCGTTGTAGATATGGATGATGAAGAACTGAACAAGCCAGGAGTTAAGATCGATATTAAGATCAAGTGTGATGCAAAGATATTTATTTCCGAGCTTTCGAAACAGGCCGGCTCCGAAATGCCTAATTTCAACGAATGGATCGGGAAATGCAAACACTGGAAGGATACATATAAGGTCGTACTCCCGCAATATAAAGACGAGAAGCCGGTCAACTCTTACTACTTCACTGAAAAATTGTCTGACTATGCAAAGAAAGAGGACATGATAGTCGTCGATACCGGAAGTTGTTTTCATGTCGCTTGCCAGGTTTGGAAGGTCAAGAAGGGGCAGCGGTTCTTAACGACCGGTGGCCTTTCTTCGATGGGTTATTGGGTAGCGGCGATGGGCGCATGCGCCGCTAACAATTGGAAGAGAACGATCGTCATCACCGGCGATGGAAGCCTGCAGATGAACATTCAGGAGCTTGCGACGATCAAACATAATAAAATGCCGATCAAGATCATTATTTTTAATAACAACGGATATCTATTGATCAGGCATACGCAAAAGAACTTCATGGAAGGCCGTCTTTTTGGCGAAGGCCCGGAGAATGGCGTTTGGTGCCCGGATTCGCTGAAGATAGCAGAAGCATATGGGATCAAGGGCGTTAGGATAAGCTCTGCCGGTGAGGTTGAATCGAAGATCAAAGAGGTCATGGACTTTGATGGGCCGGTCATTTGCGATGTGATGACTCCGGAATGGCAATTGATCGTTCCAAGGATCGCATCGGAAAAATTGGCTGATGGAACGCTTGTTTCCAAGCCTTATGAGGATATGTACCCGTTCTTGGACAGAAAAATATATGAAGAGGAAATGGTCGCTGGGGTAAAAAGGTAAAAATATGCACATTGGACAAACATTTTATACAGATGAAGAATTGCAGGGTTTTGGTTTTAAGGCCCTGGGTAAGAACGTGAAGATAAAGCGAAACGTTGGAATTTTCTTCACCGAAAATCTTTCTATCGGCGATAATGTAAGGATCGATGATTTTGTCATTATCGTTGCCGGTAAGGATGTCGAATGCCGCATAGGTTCCTATGTGCACATTGCGTCACATTGTTGCATAGCTGGTGGATCCGGTTTTGTTTTGGAAGATTTTTCTGGATTTGCACCTGGAGTTTTCCTTTTTACTGGAAGCGATGATTATTCCGGCTGCAAACTGACCAACCCTACCGTTCCAAGAAAGTATATCGGCGGGAAAACTGGAAAGGTTATCTTAAAGAAGCACGTTATCATAGGCGCCAGCACGGTCATATTGCCGTCTTGCACTATCGGAGAAGGTTCGTCGGTAGGCGCTATGTCGTTGGTTACAAAAGACCTGGAACCATGGGGCATGTATTGCGGCATTCCGGTAAAGCGCCTCAAGGATAGGAAAAAAGACTTGTTGATGTTGGAGAAGGAACTTTTGGACGAAGTCGCAGCTAACGCAGGAAGAGGACAATAATGCAAAATTTAAAGGGAAGAACAGCAATAGTAACCGGCGGTGCAAGAGGGATAGGAAGAGAAATAGCCTTTGAATTGGCAAAGCAGGGATGCAATCTCGTTATTAATGATATCTGTCTTAGTGAAGATGCCAAAATGACCTGCGCTAAGATCTCGGGGTTTGATAGTCCTTCTCATTTTATCGCAGCAGACATTTCTATTCCGGAAGAGGCCGATCGTTTGATAAAAGAAAGCGTTAGCCATTTTAATAAAGTGGATATTCTGATAAATAACGCCGGCATCGTAAAGGACAAGACTTTAAAGCGAATGACGTTCAAAGAGTGGGACGATGTCATGAAAACCAATCTTTACAGTGTATATAATTGTACGCGAGTTGCGGTGCCACATCTTATTGAGAATGGATGGGGCAGGATCGTGAGCATTGCTTCAGTCGTTGGCCAGATGGGGGCGTTTGGGCAATCCAATTACGCCGCATCCAAGGCTGGAATAGTTGGTTTTACCAAATCAGTGGCGCTCGAGACGGCCAAACACGGAATTACCATTAATGCGGTTAGCCCCGGATATGTCGATACCGATATGTTGCGTTCGATACCAAAGGAAGTTCTCGATCAGATCGTTTCTAAAGTTCCAATAGGTAGGGTAGCCATGCCGAATGAAATTGCAAGGGTTGTTCGCTTTTTAGTGCAAGAAGGTGATTATATCACGGGCGAATGTATCAACGTTAATGGTGGTGTTTTTCTAAGTTGATTTGCGAGAGGTTTGTCGAATGAATAATAGATTGTTCACAAGTAGCCGTTCCGAGATGCTCATTCAATCAGAGATCCGCAACATGTCGATCGAATGCGATAATGTTGGTGGAATCAATCTGTCGCAGGGAGTGTGCGATCTGCCACTGCCGGACGCTGTTCGGCAAGGCGCTCACCTGGCGATAGACGAAGGCTTCAACACTTATACAAGATACGATGGCTTGCAGGAGTTGAGAGAAGCGATCGCAAAAAAGGCCGTGAAATACAATGCCATTCAATGCGACCCTAACAAGAACATTATCGTGTCTGCAGGAGCAACGGGCGCTTTGTACTCGGCATGTCTGGCATTACTGGACCCGGGTGATGAAGTTATCATCTTCGAACCATATTATGGGTATCATATAAATACGTTCAATGCAGCAGGCGTCGTTTCGAAATATGTGAAACTAAAACCACCATCTTGGACATTCAATATAGAAGAAGTTGAAAAAGCGATCACGCCTAAGACGCGCGGAATAATGATCAATACTCCCGCAAATCCTTCAGGAAAGGTCTTTACGCGGGAAGAGCTGAAGTCGTTGGCGGAACTTTGCAATAGATACGATCTTTTCGTTTTTACGGATGAGATATACGAATACTTTCTTTACGATAACGGAAAACATATTAGCCCTGCTTCGATGCAGGAATTTAATGGCAGAACTATCACGATATCTGGCTATTCGAAGACGTTTAGTATCACCGGATGGAGGATCGGTTATTGTATCTGCGATGAAAGATGGTCCGAAACTATCGGCTACGTTAACGATCTGGTCTATGTTTGTGGGCCGGCACCGTTGCAGATGGGAGTTGCGAAAGGTATTAACGATCTGTCGGACGGTTTTTATAGCGCGATCAGCCGTGAATATCAGGAGAAGAGAGACAGGTTGTGTTCGGTCCTTAAAAAAATTGGCCTAACCCCGTATGTTCCCCAAGGGGCATATTATGTACTGGCGGATGTAAGTTCAATAGCGGGCGCGACAAGCAAAGAAAAAGCAATGAGCATTCTAAAGAAGACGGGAGTTGCGAGCGTTCCGGGCAGTGCCTTCTATCATGCCGATGGCGGCGATAATTTAGTAAGGTTCTGCTTCGCCAAAAAGGATCCAATACTGAACGAGGCATGTGAAAGGCTTCTTTCATTGAAAAGGTGAAAATATGAGCAAAAAAATTGCATTTGCAGGGCCATGGATCACGCAGAAGGAGATCGATTACGTTGTTGACGGCGTGAAGAACGGTTTCTATGAAACATACGATGGGCATACGAAGAAATTAGAGAAAGCCGTTCGCGATTATTTAGGCGTTAAATATGCCATCGCCACTCATTGTTGTACGCTCGCTTTGCACTTAGCCTGTGCTTCATTAGGCCTAAAAGAAGGTGATGAGGTCATCTGCACGGACTTTAGCTGGGTAGCGACCGCTTATGCAATAAAATATACCGGAGCCACTCCAGTTTTTGTCGATATCGATCCAGATACATGGTGCATCGACCCCGACGCTATTAGAAAGGTCATAACAAAGAAGACAAAGGCCATAATGCTCGTCCATACTTTTGGCCATCCGGCGCAAATGGATGAGATAATGTCCATCGCTAAAGAACACGACCTTCGCGTTATCGAAGATGCCGCGCCGTCCCTTGGCGCGGAGTTCAAAGGAAAGAAGACCGGCACATTTGGAGATATTGGTTGCTTTAGTTTTCAGGGCGCAAAGATAGCCGTCAGCGGCGAAGGTGGCGTCTTCGTAACGAACAACGAGGAGATATATAAGAAGGCGTTGTTGCTTTCTTCAATGGGTCGCACGGATTCGAAGGC
>CAIPVD010000208.1 GCA_903868375.1 uncultured delta proteobacterium | reverse complement strand
GTCCTCGGACCAACTGTCCCAGGCGCATTTTAGCACCACCGGCCCTTGAAAAGGGGGTTTTGAGACTCTTTTATTTACGCTTCTATATATATTATCGGCTGGCCGCATACCATAAGTTGCTAGAACACGAAAATATTTTATAGTCATATTTTAACCATTTCTATTGCATTTTGGCGGGGTTTTGTTACACGCCAAAACCATGAGTACATCTTACGCCAACAGGATAAAAGAAACGGTGGAGTTCTTTAAGTCGAAGGTCAAAGATACACCGTCTATCTTGGCCATTTTGGGAAGCGGGCTATCGTCAGCTCTCGCAGATGGAATGACCGTCGAACTGAACATCCCCTACGCCGACATACCGAATTTTCCGCACTCAAACGTTGAAGGCCATGCGGAAAGAATGATATTTGGCACGCTCAAGGGCGTTAAGGTAGCGGTAATGCAGGGGCGCGCGCATTATTACGAAGGGTTCGATATTTTAGATGCCACGCTTCCGATACACGCATTGCACATCTTCGGCTGTAAGACGCTCATCGTCACGAACGCGGCCGGCGGCATAAACGCGGCGTTCGTTCCCGGCGATATAATGCTTATGAACGACCACATAAATTTCATGGGCGTGAACCCTCTGCGCGGCGTCGGTAACGTAAATCCAAAGAACGTGTTCCCCGATATGACGAACGCCTATTCAAAAACGCTGCAGCAGATGGCAACCGACGTTGCAAAGCAGCTGGATATCGCGCTTAAGAACGGCGTCTATATCGCACTCTCTGGCCCCAGCTACGAAACAAGGGCGGAGGTCCGCGCCTTTCGGCAGTGGGGAGCCGATGCGGTCGGCATGTCGACGGTGCCGGAGGTGATAGTTGCAAATTATCACAAGATGCAGGTCTTGGGCCTTTCTTGCATAGCGAACCAGGCGGCCGATCTTCACCCGGGCGGAATGAGCCACGCAGAGGTTCTAAAGGCGATGGAAGGCGTTCAGCCAAAGGTCGTGAGTTTTATCGCCGGCGTTATAGAGCGGATCGGAAATGCCTCCAACCCAGCATAAAAAAATCCTTGTGCGCATAGGCACTCGCGGTTCGCCCCTGGCCCTTTATCAGGCGAGAGAAGTGTTGAGGCTCATCAAGCGCAAACATCCTTTCGTAAAGATAGAAGAGATAATAATTAAGACAAGCGGCGACAAGTTTTCCAAATTAACCAACAAGGTTTTAGGAACGCACCGCTACACCGGCAAAGGCCTCTTCGTTAAAGAGATAGAAGACGCATTATTGGCGAAAAGGATCGACGTTGCAGTGCATAGCCTAAAAGATGTACCGGCAGAACTGCCGAGCGGCCTGCAGCTTACCGCGTATCTCGTGCGCGAAAATCCCGCAGATCTCTTTATTTCTCTAAAATATAAAAACTTGGCCCAGATGCCAAAGGGTACAACTCTCGGAACAAGCTCTCCGCGCCGAGCCGCGCAAGCTCTGGCGTTGAATCCAAAGATAAAGATAGTAGCCATCCGCGGAAACGTCGAAACACGGATAAGAAAGATGATAGATGGCGAATGCGATGCAACTATTCTTGCAATTGCAGGCATCACACGTTTGGGGCTTCTGGAACAACTTAAGAACCTAGGAACCCAGGAACTTAGGAACTTTATCCCCGCCATCGGCCAGGGAATCATCTGTGTCGAATCGAGGAGAGAAGATGATCGGCTGAATTCATTACTTAGATCTTCGCTCAACCACGGGCCAACAGAGGCGGCCGCATTGGCAGAGCGCGGATTTTTAAGAACCGTCGGAGGCGATTGCCACACGCCTATCGCCGCACACGCAAAGGTTGTCGGCAGAAACGTTAAGATGACTGGCCTTGTGGTGAGCCCTAACGGCAGGAAGATGATAAAGCGTTCTGCTAGGGGCAAAGACCCTGTTATTACAGGAAGCGCACTTGGCGAAAAATTAATTAAACTTGGGGCCAGAAAGATCATCGGCCTGGATGAAAGCAGCTTATGGCGCGGAAAGACGGTTCTGTTCACAAAGCTTCACATTGAAGGCGACGGCCTTGCCAAAAAATTGGCGTCATACGGTGCAAAGATAATTCACAAACCCTTGATAAAGATCCGGCGTCCAAGCGACGGTTTCAAGTCTTTAGACGAAGCGATAGCTATTCTCGACACATTCGATTGGCTCGTATTCACCAGTCAAAATTCAGTTATAAGTTTTTTTGGCAGGTTGCCAAAGAATGTGAAGCGCCTTCCAAAGATAGCCGTTGTCGGGCCATCCACCGCAAACACAGTAAAAAGTTTCGGCAAAAGAATAAGCCTTACACCTGCCGGCGAATTTAGTTCTTTCGGCCTATCGAAAGAGTTCCGGCGCATTAAGATGAAAAACAAGAACGTTCTATTTCCGCGCGCAAAGTCGGGTCGAGATGAACTTATCGCCGCGCTAAAAAAACAGGGCGCAAAGGTAAAACTTGTAGAGGCATACGAAACAATTCCGGTCAAGATATCGCTTAAGCACCTTCCCGATGCGGTGGTATTTTCAAGCCCATCTGCCGTTAGATCTTTTGTGAACAATTTCGGGAATTCTTACGACCTAAAGTCAATTAGAACGATCTGTGTTGGAAGATCGGCTTCCGAGGCGGCGAGAAAAGCCGGCCTGAACCTATTCATTCTCTAACATTTTTTTCGTCTCGTCTAACTGCTGGCTAGCTGGAACGACCGCAGGTTGAACCGCAGGTTGAATCGTTACAACGCCCGTTCCTTCGACTTCTGCGCTCCCAAGCCCTTCATCATCCACCGTATGTTTCGGTATCGCAAACTTAAGCGTCGTCGTCTTTGTGGGATCGATTGGCGCAATGAGTTTCGTAAGTGGAGGTTTAGCCTTTTCGAGCGCAACACCTATCCACTTTTCGGGCAGGCCGCGCGTATTGAACTTTGCCCCTTCGAGGAACGTGCAAAGCGATTCCCAATCTTCCAGGATCTGCCCCTTGAACGCAACGTTGATGTCGGCCTCTTTATCGCTTAACTTCTTGAACATTATTTCGTACGGAATATCCGCAATGGAGACCCTAAGCAGGCATTCGAAGGCGCTTGACTTGGCCAAGAACCCTCCGATGTCGGTCGCAACCTTTGCGTTCCCCTTTATCATGCCAACGTCGGCGGGCACCATCCCGCCCATGTTGACATGGTATTTGATATTATATGAATCGGTCCCTTTAGCGAACTTGTAGTTAACGACTACGACCGCATCTATCGTAAGCTTGCGCTGGCCCGTTACCTTTACAGCTCCTGGTTGGCTCGGTTGGCCTGGCTGTCCCGGAACGCCGGCCTGTGGCGTAGCTGGCCTTTGGTTCTCTTCCCAAATATATTCATCCAGGCCAGTTTCGCTTTCTTTCGGCTGCGTCGGCTGAACACCTTGTGCTGCAGGCTGCGTGGCGGGGGTGGTTTGCGGTTGTGCCGGTTGAGCCTCTTCGGTAGGCGCCGCCTGTTCCGGCTGTTCTTGTGCCGCAGGTTCTTCAGTTGGTGTTGCAGAGTCCTGCATAGTTTGGTCATCTGCCGGCGGTTTCAAGACAGGCGGATACCCGTCCTGGGCGGCTACTACCGCTGCCGAAAGAAGGAGCATGGCGATCAAAGTAGAAGTTATGTAGGCAAAATAACGCATCTGTTTCCGATTATAAATGTTTGGAGCGAATTATAAAGAAAAATTTTTAAGTCTTTTTTGAACTTAGCCTGACTAGAGCATACTTTAATCACGATAAGTTGATAAGAATATAAGGATTTAAGACAACTTCGATAACATCTTGACGACCTGGAGAAGATCGTCTTGCATGCGCTGATAGTCGATTTGAGATGTAAGACCGTATGCGTAAGCAATATCAAATGCCGAAGCCGATTCCTTTGCAGATGCTGAAGCAATGTTAAAGAATCTCTTTCTATCCTTTAAGCCGTATCTTCCGTTACCTTCCGCTATATTAAGAATGATACTGGATATAGCTCTCTTTACTTGATCCGATAAATAGTAGGGCCAGTTACGTGTCAGGGATGGCACCCTTTTTGCTATTGATAAAGCCAGTTCATATACTTTCAGTCTGTGATGATAGAACATTTTACCTCCAATGGTTGTTTGGGAGGCCCAATGCCTCCGCTTGTGAAGGCATTGGGCCTCCCAAACAACGAAAG
>CAIPVD010000207.1 GCA_903868375.1 uncultured delta proteobacterium | reverse complement strand
CGACATCTTTGAACGTCACCGCCTGCTGCGAATAGAACGGCACCTGCGTACCGCTGAAGAAATCGGCGGACTCGCCGCTTTTTACAAGAAACGAAGGATTTTCCAGAACACGTGCGTCGCCTTTCTGGCGCGCAAATTTTATCTTCGGCACCAGGTCAAAGACAAATCCGATAAGCGAAGAGCCAAGCTCTCCCAAACCGCCAAGGGCTCCTGCCGAAGCGCCACCTACGCTTCCAGTTGCACCGGCAGAAGAAGGCATCGAACCGGGCGCCCAATTTATTCCGAACGAACGGAGCGCATTCTTCTTAACCTCCATGAACTGAACATCGAGCTGCACCAGTTGTTCTTTGCCGGGATTACGCTTCGTATCCTTGACCGATATAAGATTCAGCACATTTTCGTCGTAGAGCTTTGCGATCTTCTCCGCACGCGCAGCCGCATCGGTACTATATGCGGTCCCTTCCAGCGTAAGCCTCCCCCTGATCGACCTCGCCTTAATGCCCGGTACGGCAATGGCCTTTTCTATCTCGGAGGATATCGTTTCAATTACGGCGGTCGAGAGCTTCGTATCGTTTTTCACCTGCTTGAACTGCGAAGCAAATGCCTGTATCCTTGCAACGTCCGCGGGGGTTGCAACGTCGCCTTGTATCACTACCTGATTTCCCTGAATGAAGAATTTTAGCGCGCCGGCAGATGAAAAAGTTTCCTTAGCATCTTCAAGCATTTCCTTCAATCCGACGGAAACTATAGTTATCGGCACGACGTCTTGCTTCACACCGGCGGTATTCCAAAGGGTAAGCGTCGCCTTGCCGTCTTTTTTGGGATTTAAGTATATTTCCCTGCGCCCTTCCTTCACCATATAGTCGCAAAGCGACTGATCTGTGATCGCAACGTCGCCTATTTCGTAATCGACGGAAAGCGTTGTCGATTGCCCCTTCATAAGCGTCTGCGGCGGAAGCGGTGAAGCTATCGCATTACCAACGACCAGCATTAACAATAAAACGAACACGTTTCTTTTCATATCATCTCCTTATTTTCCTCGGTATTCCCGATACGCGGGCCTGTTTCTCGACCTGATAAGCTCTTGCATACCTGTAACGCTAGCCGGCGTTGCCGGTTCGATCTTAAGCGGCTTGTCGCTCTCCCACTGCGGTCTTACGGACAAGGTTATCGTTCCCGTTTCCTGCGCAAGGGTCAGCTTCTGCGCATCGGCAGGGGTAAGAGCCAAGGTCACCGTCATTTTTTTAGTTAGGTCTGCGATAGGTTGAAGCCCGGCGCCGCCGAAGAGCCCTTTATCTTCCCTCTTCTCTCGGCCCCTGACCATATTGCCGGCTCCTATATCTTCGCCAACTGCAATAACTGGAGAGGCCTCTAGTATCGTATATGTGTACGCCTTGGATGATGCATCGTTCCCAAAATCGAACGTCACCATCACATCGACCAAGTTATTCGGCCTGATCAGCCCGGCAACACCTGTAATATCGTTCACCGCCACAGCTACAGCACGGCGGCCCTTTGGAACCTTTGCCGAAAGCCCGGACGCTGCGCCGAATCTAACGAGTTTTGTATCCGTTAATTGTTCGCCACGCCGAACCGGCGCGATGGTCACCTCTCCAATTGCATCTTCAAGCCTTGGAATAGCGCCAGGCTGTACGAATTTTTTCGGGACATATTCTTCGCGCACCATCGTTTCGTCTATCTGGACATTTTCCAGCATGTCGCGCGTTGCAACCATGACCGTTATCGGATCGCTCCAAGAAAGAAGTTCGCGCCTCTTGCCGGCAAGATAACTGGAGGTCAAAATAATGGCCATAACGGCGCTGCCGATCGCTATGTATAATGTTTTTCTTTGAGTTAGTTGCATATCGCGTTCCTCACAAATAATATTTTTTGGTGAGAATGAACTTGTTTGATCACACTACCCACACCCACCGTAACTTTTTCTGAATCTTTGGAAAACATGCCGCCCGCAAATTCGCCATTTGCAAGCCCTTCAAGGCAAGGCGTTTCGGCGCTAGCCAAGAGGTTCCTGACCTTTGAATCGGCATCGAATAGCGCCCGGTTTGAAGCTAAAAACACGCCTGTAAATTGCATGATGATATACGCGAGCCCGAACAGCATCGTCGACATTACGACCGTTTCAAACGATGCACTGCCCAACTTATTGCAAATAGGATTCTTCACCTGTTATCTCCACTTTTGCTATTCCTGCAGCGAGGGTTACCGGCACTAGCGCCGGCCTGAACCAATACGGCTTTCCATCTTGAGCCAACACTTTGGCTTGTTCCACCGCTTCATCTACAGAAGACGTACTTTCCGCAAGAAGCGCGAACCTCTTTATCGATCCGCCGTAAGGCTGTGCGGCGGCAGTTGCCGTAATGTTGAAACTTCCGAAGACATTCGAAAGTAGCGGCGCATTGAACTTTGCCGAAAGTTTCGATATGAGGCCTACGTATTCAGCGTTCTTATATGTATATTTTAGGATGTTGGCGTTATCGTTCGTTTTGACATCATCTGGATCGAAGACAATGCCGCTAACATTTCCGCAGATGATATTCTTTGCGATCAGCTCTTTTGAATCGGAGCTGCCGTCATATTGATTCTTCTCATCGTCGGTTGACTTGCCCCAATCAACTATCTGAAAGAGAGGCCGGCCCGGCTCGCCAAAGAGCGGGGCATAATTAACGCTTCCGTAATTTTCCTTTGCAACATTTTCGGCTACGATATTCGCATCACGGTAGCCATTCGCTCTTAAGTCGTCGATGCTGGCAAGCGTTGCGCTTTGATTGTTCTTTAGTTCATTAACACGATTCTGGCATTCGCCCGATTGCCACGAGCTGTAGTCGGCATTTTGATCAACCTTATTAAAACTTTTATAGATCGCCCAATTATCTTTGGCGATCTCGTTCATCACCTGCGAAAGTTTCGCAGCGCCGGCATAAACGGCTCTATCTGCCGCTATCTGAAGCCTGATCTTACTATCGACAAGCAACCCAAAATTTACGACAGATAGCAGTAGCGCCGCAAGGAACGGCACGGCCAAAGCAATGAAGACGGTAACTTGGCCAGAACTTTGTTTCACAGGCATGCCTCCGTTTTTGTATTTGGGATTCCGTTGTCATCTTCCACGCATGTAAGAGATGGTTCGAGCGCTACGGCCGTTTTCGTTTTGAATTTCAAATTATTTAGATATGAATTGAATCGGAACGGCGACCTAAACGTTGAAGTAACCTCTAAAACACCGCCATTAACGATTATATCGGCACTGGGATCGCGGAGCAAACCAACAAGTTCCGCTCGCGCGATGCTATATTTATAGTCCTGCGGCCAGACGTTATAAACACGCGTTGTCATGAATGTCGCGTATGAAGCGAGTTCAGCGCGCCAGCAAAAAATCACGAATACGATGCAACCTATTAATGCCGCGCAAAGAAAAGGAAATACGAGCATGAACTCTGCGGCCGACTGGCCTTTATTGTTTATGAACGTTTTCATAATTTATTG
>CAIPVD010000206.1 GCA_903868375.1 uncultured delta proteobacterium | reverse complement strand
CGCATGCTTATCGCAACGTACGAACAGTCGGTTATCTGAACGCATGCCTTTGAATATGGAGAATCGGGATGCCCCATCATATAAGGAAGGACGTACATCGTTCTCCCCTTCATGCAGCCATCGGATAGCTTGGTCATCTTTGCCTTCGCCTCAATAGGGTCCATCCAATTATTGTTGGGGCCTATCGCCTCTTTATCGGGATGACAGATGAAGGTAAGTTTTTCCGTTCTTGCAACGTCGGTCGGATCGCTCCGATGTAAATAGCTGCCCGGGTAAGTTTTTCCTGATAACGGATAAAACACAGGCTTCCCGTTTATCTTTTCTTCCTTCATTCCAATCTCTATCAGGCGGCGAGCTTCTTCTTCGCTACCATCGCACCAGTAGATATCTTTCGGCTTTGTAAGCCTTGCCTGTTCCTCGACCCATTTTTCGACCATCGTTGCCATATTTTTCCTCCAAGTTGAAACTTGGATAATAATCCTCCAGCGCCAATAATCAACAGTATAAAATATTGTCAGAAACTGACCATTTTATGCAGAATACTGACTGTTTTCCACCGAAACGGTCTATATTCTTGTCAAACAAGATCATTGGATTATACATATGAAATTGTATCTGGAGGCCCTTTTCTTCGCTGAACCTAGGAGGAAGTTGGATCTATGAGCGAGAAAGGTAGAATTCAAAAAGAGCTTTTGCTTGAAGATCAATTGCAGGATAAGCTCTGTCAAAATATCCTATCCGAAAGCCAAGAACATTTTAGGGTCATAGCGGAATATTCCCCAAACATGATCTTCATAAATCGTGGCGGAAGCGTTGTGTACGTGAACGATCGCTGCGTGCAGGTCATGGGCTATACAAAAGAAGAATTTTATGCCGATGATTTCGATTTCTTATGTTTGATCGCAGAAGGATCGAAGGCCCTTATCCGTTCGAACATGTACCGTCATTCGCAGGGCGAAGATTTTCCTTCGTATGAATATGGACTCGTTACAAAAGACGGCAAAAAAATAGACGCGCTAATCTCCACTAAACTTATCAAGTTCAAGGGAGAAGGCTCCATATTAGGAATAGTGACCGACATTACGGATCATAAGGAATTGGAAAGAAAGTTGCAGATAGCGCAGCACGAGCTTGAGGAGCGCGTAAAAATGCGCACGCAGGACCTTGTGACGTCGAATTACGCGCTGATCAAAACGCAGCGGGAACTATACGATTCCAAACATTTGGCCGATATGGGAAAGCTCGCCGCTACCGTGGCTCACGAACTTAGAAACCCGCTCGGGGTGATCAAGGTTTCAGCGTACAATATAAGAAAGAAATCCGAAACGCCTCTTGTAGATAAACACATCGATAAGATAGAGAAAAAGGTCGCTGAAAGCGAACAGATCATAAACGAACTGCTCACCTATGCTCGCATCAAGATGCCGAATAAAACGAAGGTGAAGGTTTACGATATTTTAGAAGAATGTGTTTCCGCGGCGGGCGATCGCTTTAAAAAAGAGAACATTTTGTTCACGAACGATTTTGACTTTGCGAAAGACATGGAGATAGAGGCCGATCCATTACAGATGAAAGAGATACTTAGCAATATAATCAACAATGCATGTCAGGCATTTTGCGGAAAGGATGATAGGAACGTTGAAGTAAAGGCCAGCCAGCATGACGACGGTTCTATTTCGATAGTAGTGAAGGATAATGGCATAGGGATACCGGAAAGCGATATTCAAAAAGTGTTCGAGCCGTTCTTTACGAAAAAATCCGGAGGCACGGGCCTTGGCCTTTCGATATGCCGGGAGCTTGTGGAACTTCACAGGGGAGAGGTTAGGATCGAAAGCTTTGTAGGCGTTGGTACGAAGGTTATCGTTAAACTACCGCCCGAGATTAAGGAAAGAACGGAATATGGAAAAGAAGATCCTGATAATTGAAGACGATGCCGACATGTGCGAAGAGATGGCGGAGATACTTCGGGACGAAGGCTACAATGTCGCAATGGCGTTCGAGGGTTTAAGTGGTAACAAACTTCTTGAAGAGAACGAATTTGATCTGCTTTTGCTCGACCTGAAACTTCCCGGAATGGGCGGCGTTGATATCCTAAAAAAGCTACGTGCCGCAAAAAAGAACATCAAAGTGCTTGTTCTCACTGGCAACGTTATCGTAAATGGGCTTGAAGGTGGGATGAACGATGTAGATGCAAAGGCCGTACTGACACTTGCCGATGGCGTCGTAATGAAACCTTTCCACGTCGATGAGGTGCTAAAGAAGATCCAAGAACTTGTCTAAAGGCTTTGGTAGAAACTGGTCAAAAAAAAGGCGATGCGTCATCTTCACAATTCAGACCCGAATGCTAATTATTCAGCACATTGAACGTATAAAAAAACTGCCAATAAGAGCAGATAAGGAGGATAGCAAAATGGAAGTCAGGACAACAACGGGGAAAAGGGCAAATAAAGAGAACACGCAGACAAGGCCGTCAAGCGAACAGGTGCAGAGGAAGGCGTACGAGTTGTTCGAACAAAGAGGCCGCCAGCCTGGCCACGAGTTGGAAGATTGGTTCAAAGCCGAACAAATAGTTACGAGCAGAACGAACTTTAAGGTCACCAGATAAGTTTCGCGGCATATTTTTATGTGTCAGGACCCCAAAAAAATATTTATCTTTTTGGGCTCGATCTTACTCGGGCTCTGCTATATTCTTTCGGCAGTTTACGGTGCCTAAGAACCCAATTTCTCCTTGCCTTAAGTGCCCCGACGCTGGTATTTTAAAGGCATGGAGAAAGAAAAAAGATCATTTCTAACTACGTTGTGGGTCTCTTCAACCAACTTCATGGAGGGACTACCGTATATTATTGTCAGAAACATTACGTCCGCGTTCTTCACCGACATGGGGGTGAAGGAGTCATATCTAGGCTATTTGAATTTCTTGGGCATTCCATGGAACTTAAAATTTCTTTGGGCGCCATTTCTTGACATCTTCGGCACGAAGCGCGGTTGGATGATAAAGATCCAGGCGCTGATCTCCATTCTAATGTTTGGGATAGCCTTGCTTGCCGGAATTGCTTCCAAGGAACCGTCGTCCGGAATCTTGCAGATAATAGCCTTTGCATTTGTTGCGATGGCATTTTTAAGCGCCACCAACGATATCGCGATCGACGCTTATTATCTTGAAGGGCTAACGACCCGTGAAGATCAGGCGGCCTACGCTGGCGTTAGGGTCCTTGCATACCGCATCGCCATTATATTTGCCAGGACCGTACTTTTGGGCGTGGTAGGTATTGCAAATTGGTTCTATGGTTTTGGCGTTGGTGCCGTGACAATATTTATATTTTTGCTCCTTCATAAGTTTCTGCTCCCGCGATTCGAAGCGGAAAGAGGCGAGCGAACGATAACTGTCGGCGGCGTTGCGAAGGATTTTTTAGCGTCGTTCTTATCTTATCTAAAGCAGGAGAGGGTGATTCTGGTCCTATTTTTCATCGCCACATATAAGATGGGCGACGACATTATCTTCTCGATGTACACGCCGTTCCTAAAACGCCAGCTCGGCGTTTCTAACGGCCAGCTCGCTTGGCTTGCCGGATTCATTGGAACGTTTGCGGCAATTTTTGGAACGATGCTTGGCGCCTGGTGGATAAAGAAGGTTAGCCTTAAAAAAGCTATATGGCCGATCACGCTCTTCATGAACGTAAATATTCTCGCTTATGTTCTTTTGGCGTACATGAACCCATCAGCTGCCGATACGAACGGCATTGCTCTAATTGCTGCGATACACGGATACGAAAATTTTGCGGCGGGGCTTGGCAACGCAACGCTTATCATTTATCTGATGCGCCTTTGCAGCCCGAAGTATAAAGCAGGGCATTTCGCCATTGGAACGGCTATCATGTCTCTTTCCGCCACGTTCATTGGCGGATTTGCCGGAGTTATTGTCGAACACATCGGCTACGTGAATTTTTACATTATCGGTTTTCTAGCAACGATCCCGTCTCTCATCATGCTCTTCTGGCTTCCACTGCATGAAGGTAAGTAACCGCGTTGCACCTACGCGGTGCAACGGTGGTTCTAGATAGTCCTATAAATTCTCTTGCAAAATAAGCTGCGGTCGCATAAGAAAATACCGCTTACAAACAAGGAGGAATTTATGGCAGATGTATCGCGTTGTCATGAAGATTTAAAAAACTGTACTAATATTGATCCGGTCCGACCCGTTCTGCAGAATCGTGACGATTCAAAGCGCCTAATAGATTGGGAAGGCTTGAATCCATACACTATTGCGGGAATGGCTAATGGTGACTGCTTATGTGTCGAGGACGTTCAGAGCTATCTGGATGCACAGGCATTTCCTAAACCGGCTCCTTCCGGCGAAGAGGCCGCAGCTTTCTTTCAAAAAATAAAAAAAGTTGTCGGCCATCTTTGGGGTGAGGTTGAGGCAAGAAAGAAAAATAGTTGGTCGAAATCTCTTACAACCAGCGAGGCGTGCAAATATTTCCAGAACATGACGAAGGTGATCCCGGCAGATAGAGGATTTGAGTCCGGTTGTGCAAATCTAGACGTTTGGTCTAACTCTTTGCGCCAGTGCCAAGCGTACCACCATTTCGATTCTCCGAAGATGCTGGAGACGAGCGGAATATATTTTTGCAGAGGAGACGAACACGTGAAGGCGGTCGATAATTTCGTGAATAATCCTAGGCAAGACGCCAGGATGCAAGCTGCAGGCCTATCGTTATCCTTGCCAGCAGATATTCGTGATAAAAACCTTGCCAAGCTCCTTGCCGATCCGGATTTAATGGTTCGTCTTACTGCGATCAATGCGGTTGATATTTGGAATATCCATTTAATTGACGACAAGTTTAACGATCCAGATCCTGTGATCCGCAGAGCGGCTATCGCTACTGTGGTGGGATTCAACCGTAAGCCCGAGCTTGCCATCTTATTTACGAACGTTCTTTCGAACGAAACCGATAAACATGTTCTAATGTACGTTATCAACTCACTTCATCTGTTAAACACAGATACATTGCCGAGCCTTGTTTCGATGGTTCTATCCGATACGAATAGATTCGATGCGGAGATGAGAAGGTCGGCCCTTGCAGAGGCCGTTATGGATACAGGCAGATACTATGATTTTGACAGGATCGATGTTAATGATAAAATTTGGCTTTGTTCGTTGGCTGCTAAAGATCCGGATAAAGATGTCAGGTCGAATGCCTTTGAAATCATCGTAAAATCCTATGCAAACCAAGGAGATGTCGGTCCTCAAACGCAAAGTCGTTTCATGAGGCTAATGCTGGAAGATCCTTCGAGCGATATTGTTAAGAAAGGGATATCCAAGTTTGGACAGACGTTTAAATATAATTATAATTCCGAAGGGGTGTATGAAGTGGAAGACGTCATTTTTAATAATCCAGATGAGGATGTCAGGGCATTTCTTTTCAAGAAAACATCATCATATGATGATGTTCCGGCTTTAGGCCTGCGAAATTCAACTTTAGATAAATATTTGGACTTGGAGTTCGTGCAAAGAGCGCTCGAAGATCCTTCGCCGAAGGTCCGTGCTGCAGCTTACGGATATCTTGGAGGCAGGATCAACGCCTATGGAAATTGGCAGAAAAAAGAAGAACTGGAAACGATCATAGAAAGGTTCAGTGGAAGAGAAGATGCAAGTTTAAAGATGATCGTTGAAGATGCCCGGGAAGAGCTGGAGAACATGGATTCAGCGTCTAAATCCCGATAAGTTTTTTTGCGGCTGCAAGCAAGGCTTCAACTTCTTCCATGCTTCTTGCCTCGGCATATGTTCGGAGCAGTGGTTCGGTGCCGGAAGGGCGTACGAGCAACCAGCTATCATCTTTGCGCAGGAAATGATAACCGTCTATTAGATCCAACTTCTTTACTTCCATCCCGCAAAGTTCTTTTACCGAAGATGCCTGCGCTTTAATAGATGCGCGCGCCTTGTCTATTGTGTTGTGGTCCAGCTGCATGTCGATCCTGCGATAGAAACAGGGGCCGACCTCTTTTTGCAGCTCATCGACCAACTCGCTTAAATGACGCTCGCGCATTGCCATGAGTTCGGTTAGAAGAAGCCCGCAAAGCAGACCGTCGCGTTCGCACACATGGCGCGGAATGCCGATGCCGCCCGATTCTTCGCCGCCCATTAGAACGTTCGGTTCGTTCAGAGCGGGGCTTATATATTTAAATCCGACCGGCGTCGTCGTTAGTTCCATTCCATATTTCCGGCAAAGCCTGTTTATCATCTGCGTCGTCGTGATCGATTTTATCACGCGGCCTTTCCATTTTCTGCTCTCGACCAAATGCTTGATGAGCAGTGAGAATATGAAGTGTGAGGTTACGTAATTGCCTTTTTCATCTATCGCGCCGATGCGGTCGGCGTCACCGTCGGTTATCACGCAGATATCGTATTTGCGGCTCTTCATCACTTCGATCGCCTCGTTCACGTGCGGGATGATCGGTTCCGGCTGGATGCCGCCGAAGTTAGTATCTGCCGCCGTGTGAATTTGAGTTACCGCGTCTTCGAAGAATTCCGGGAAATAATCCGAGCCCGAACCGTACATCGGATCGGCCAAGATCTTGAACTTGGAATCGCGGATAAGTTTTAGGTTCGCCCATCCCTTTAAACTCTCGACGTAAGCGCCGTGCGGATCGAATTCAGAGAATAGCGGGCCTTGTAGCTTTGCCGTCTTTGGTTTCTTGCCAGCCGACTGGTTCAACGCGATGCGGGCTTCTATCGGATCCGTATATTTTGGAGATGCCGCGCCGCCGTAACTTTCTTTGAACTTAATGCCGTTCCATTTTGGAGGGTTGTGGCTCGCCGTCACCATTATGCCCGCCGCGCCGCCGTCTCTCTTCACGTGCCAAGAAACGCAAGGGGTTGGGCAAAAACCTTTTGCAAGTATCGTCTTAATGCCGTTCGCGACAAGCACGCTCGCGATAAGTTCCGCCGATTCCCTGGACTGCGCTCGCCTGTCGTAGCCGATATATATAGGTTTGCCGGCTTCGGGTAGGTTAGGGTAGATATCTGCGAATGCCTGAATTACCTGCGTGATATTTTCAGGAATAAAATCTTCGCCTATCACCGCGCGCCAGCCGTCCGTGCCGAATTTGATATTTGTCATGATTCCCCCGTTAGTTTTAGCGCCATCTTTATCGCCTCGACCATATTGCCATGATCCGCGATTCCCTTGTCCGCGATATCTTCTGCCGTTCCGTGGTCCGGGCTCGTGCGTACGAACGGCAACCCAATTGTTACATTTACTGTGTGTTTGAAATCAAGTGTTTTAACGGGAATTAATGCCTGGTCGTGGTACATGGCAACGACGGTATCGAATTCGCCATTTGCGGCCTTATAAAAGATCGTATCGGCAGCGTACGGGCCGCTAACGTTTATCCCTTCGCTTTGCAGTATCTTTATAGCGGGAATTATTATTCGTTCTTCTTCATCGCCAAACGTGCCGGAGTCGCCGGCGTGCGGGTTAAGGCCGCAGATGGCGATCTTTGCGACGGTATTAACAAGTCTTGTCACCTCGCAAATGCGTTCGGTGGTTATTGCAGAGGCGACCTGCGATAATGGAATGTGCGTTGTAACGAGAACTACTTTCAATTTCGGAGAAGCCATCATCATGGCAAAGTTCTTTGTTCCAGTTACGTGTGCCAGATATTCGGTGTGGCCAAGGAACGGGGAACCGGCGGCCTTCCAATGCGACTTATTAATTGGAGCGGTAACTATCGCCTTTATCTCGCCGGTCATGGCGGCCTTGATGGCTTCATCGACGGCGCGCATCGAATCTAATCCGCATTCTTCTATTTTATATTTTTTATCGCGGTGTTCGAGGGAACCAAAAATGCGCGGCTCACATATATCCAAAACTTGAGGGTCTTTTATTGCCTTCGATACAACTTCAGGGCCTATTCCGTGAAGGCAGCCCGTGGTTATGCCGATCGCGGGTTTCAATCTCTAATCTCCACATAAGTTTTCTTGCGTGCGTCTGCAAGATACTGGTTCAGTTCGTCGGCAACGCGCTGGTCGTACATCTTGTTGTATATTGCGTCCTTCATCTTCTCGAAATCGCCCTCCGAAGCCTTCGCTCGGTCGATCAGGTCTATTATGTGAATACCTGCGGTTGAAACGATTGGGTCGCTTATCTGGCCGGTGCCCATTTTTTCAAGTGCCGCCGCTATCTCCGGCAAAAGGTGCGAAGGATCGACGACACCAAGGTCGCCACCTTTTTCGGCGTTCGGGCCCTTGGAATATTGCTTTGCAAGCGAGGCAAATGAAGTGCCGCTGCGTGCGAGATTGACGATGTCCTGCGCCTTCGTCTTCAGTATCTGCGCCTTTTCCTTGGTGGTACCTTCGTCGAATGGAAGGACGATCTGCGCAATGTGTGCCGATTGGCGTCCGCCGAACTCGTCCATATGTTTCTGATAATAATCCTTCATGTCCTGGTCGGATATCTTCACGCGAGAACCTATCTCCTGGTTCATGAACTTAACGCGCTGGATGTTTTGCTTAATGTCGTCTTTGTATGATTCGTAGGAGATGCCTTTAGATACAAGTTCTGCCTTCAACGCTTCGATGGTTGTATTGTTCTGTGCTAAAATATTCTTGATGGCCCTTGCAACTTCGTCGTTCGTAACGGGTATCTTTGTTTGTTCGATAGCCTGTTTGAGAAGCAGGTTGTTAACGATGCGATCGAGCATTTCCGCCTTAACCTCTTTGTATTTTTGTTCTTTGTTCGGCGATTTGTTGATCTCGCTCATATATGGGGCGATCGCCCTGTCCAGGTCGTAAAGAGTTGCGACGTCGCTTCCTACCACCGCAACGATCTTTTCCACCTGTGCAGCGCTCGCCGTATGTGTTGTTGCTGAAAGAATTAGAACGCATGTCATTGCGAGTCCTAAAGGACGAAGCAATCTCCCTAACCAAGTTGGGAATGTGAGATTGCTTCGCTGCGCTCGCAATGACTTAAAATTGTGATTCATTTGTTCGTTTCTCCGTTGAAAACTTTATCGAATATTTGGACGCTCGCTTTTTTTCTGATCGGGTCGTACCACTTGCCAAACGCATCTTCGGAGCGCTCTTGCTGTAGCCTCGCGATGATCTTATCTTTTACTTCGTCTAACTTCGCCGACTTTGCTTCGCGATGTTCTATCACCTTAAAGATGTGGTAGCCGTATTCCGTTTTAACTATTGGGCTGATCTTGTCGGCAGGTAGCGGGAAACAGGCCTCGTCGAACGCCTTCGGCATGATGCCGCGCGCGAACCAGCCCAAATCTCCGCCTCTTTTTCCTTCCGGCGCTACAGAAAATTCCTGCGCAAGTGCCGCGAAGTTTTCACCAGCTAGTGCCCGTTTATAAAGGTCTGCTGCAAGTTTTGGGTCTTCGACCAATATCTGCCTGGCGTGAACTTCGTCGCCGTGCGAAAATTCGTTCTTGTGGCTCTTGTAGTATTTTAAAATATCGGCATCGGAAATATCTATCTTCGAGATAACGTCCCGCTGAATTAATTTATCTGCGGCAAGTTCTTCTATGCGCTCGTTCTTCCATTCGTCGTACTTTATTCCCTTGATCTCCAGCATCTTCTGGAAGGTCGCCTCGGTATAGCGGCTCTTGAACTGCTTGTTCTCTTCTGCGAGTTCGTTATCGCTGATGGTTATGCCGGCGCCCTTTGCCGCCGAATAAATAACCTTTGCCTTTATCATCTTCTCTAGCAGGCCTCTTTTAAGCGATGCGAACTTTACGCTATCTTCGGCGAACTTTGGCGGATATTTTGTAATCTCGTAGTCAAGCGCTTTTGTGAACGCTTGCTTGTATATAGGAAGGCCATTCACCTTTGCAACGATGTCGCCCTTGCCCGAACCGCACGCCGCCAGCGTGGCAAAAAGGCATAATAATATGAATGCTTTAAAGGTCTTCATTACTTGTGTGGCTTATCTAATAAAGCCGCCAGGATGTCAAGAGTGGTCGTGAAAGGCGCTGTGCGGTCTATAATAGGTGGAAAAAACATATTTCAAACGGGCGGCCAAATATGCTATGTTCGCGCCAATAAAAACAGGGGAGGGCATATGCCTAATAGGACTTTGGTTACAAGCGTAGTAATTGCATTGATAATCAGTATCGGCCTTTTTTGTATCGGCTATTTTACCGGTAACGGTTTTTATAAGAGCCGAATGAATGATAGGTACGTAACGGTAAAAGGCCTCTCGGAAAGAGATGTCTCCGCCGATCTTGCGATTTGGAACATCAAGCTTGTTTCAACCGGTGATGACCTAACGGCCGTTCAGGATAAAATAGAAAAAGATAAGCAGCACCTGCTTACTTTCTTAAATGATAACGAGATAGCGAACACGGCGATCGAAGAAGGGCAATTCAACGTGGTCGATCTTATGGCCGAACGTTATAGAACGGAACAGACGAAACAGAACAGGTATATCATAAACTACAACGTCACCGTTCGTTCTAACGAAGTAGCGAAGATAGGGAAGGTCGCGGCAAAGACGGGCGAACTTTTGAAACAGGGGCTAGTTCTTACCGATAATGTTGGCCCGACATATGTGTTCACGAAGCTGAATGATATAAAGCCTGCGATGATAGCAGAGGCCACAAAGAGCGCTAGGATATCTGCGGAGCAGTTTGCTCTCGATTCCGGAAGCAAGGTTGGGTCAATACGCCGCGCAAGCCAGGGCATCTTCTCCATATCTGCCAAAAACTCTTCTATCACTAATAATGACCAACAACAATATGCCGATCCCATGAATCCGATGAACAACGAAGCCCTTCAGGTCGATAAAAAGATCCGAGTGGTATCTACGATTGATTATTATCTGGTGAAATAATTTTTAAAGATGTCGAGCGCCTCTCACGGGCGTGTTCGTCCTATAAAAAATAATTTGACTTCGGGCTTTATTAGCAATAGGAGTGTGTCCTATAAAATAAAGAAAGGGGCCAAGTTTATGAAAAATGATCCAGCTTCCGCCGTCCACGAAATTCCGTTCTTGCCTGGAGTCTATCTTCTTGAGGGCAACGATTATCTTGAAGGAGGCCAGGATTCTTTTATTGCCTGCCTGCACGGTTCTCCCGACGATGCCGAAAATCAAATGTTCAAGGACAGGATAGTCTTCGAATCGCGTTTTGTTTGCGAAGACGACGCCGCATTGGTCGAACATTTTAAGGCGCTTGGCATTGAAAAAGAAAATGATCTGTTCGCGATTGCTGGTGCTTATTCAGATATCGAACGGCACGTTCGAAAATTTGTTGCAGACAATTCATATATCAAAATGCTGCAGGAACATTCCGGCAGTTCGGAAGGCCGCTTGGCTGCATTAGACCATGTGGCGAAATATATGAATTATGTGCCGAATCGAGGCGTTAGTGAGCCTGATCTTAGAGATGCCGCGATTTCTGCGTTACAACACGATCCCGATCCCAAGGTAAGGCTGAAGGCTGCGCAGGTTCTTGATACATGTGTCAAGTCTATCATTTATCGATCGTACGATCTCGAAGCGCTCGATGCAATAACGGATGCCTTCGAAAATGAAACGGATAACGCAGTTAGAGTTGAGATGCTTAAGTTGAGGGCCGGAAGATCAATTGACATGCTCGCTACCGTTAGGAACACGTCTGAAAATTTAGAAGTCCGCAAAGAGGCTCTGTTTCAGCTTGGCGGGGCATTATTTTATAACAGGTATGCGCATAAACTCATGACCGAAATTTTAGATGATCGCGGCGGTGAATATTCTAAAGAACTTCAGGCTGTGGCAATTGGGTCCTTGATTGTAAGCGCATATTCACTTGCAGAATTCTATCTCCCGCAAAATCGTGTAAGAAGGATAGGCGCCAATGAATCAACCAACGGTGAAATGGCGTTAGCGCTGCTATATGAACATAAAATAGACAGGCTAAGTGGCGATGTAGAAAAATTTCTTGCCACAAAGGGCATCGATAAAGATGCGGCTGAAAAAATGATAAACGAAGTAAATCTAGTCGCTGGCAAAAAGTATGGATAAGAACCCAGGCCTGTTTGATTCAGATTTATTGGGCAGTTTATGCAACAACTTGTATAGGCTAGTGCGTTTTCTAAAAAACTAACAGGAGGAATTTTATGGTAGATAAAATTTGTTCAAATCTTTTCAATACGATTGCGAAGGACACCCTCAATTCGAAGCCATATGATATGCCCCAAATAGGTACCGACGTAAAGGTAGATAGCAATGGTTTTGAGGTGACTACGACGAAGTTTTACGAGAATGGTAGATTCATTGGGACGCAGGGAAGGGACAAGAAAACCGGAAGGCTTATGGCCTATCAAGGCGCAGATATGGGAGTTGGAGAGGTAGTTATGGGCAAAGACGGTATTCGCAGTTTGGCGATCTCATCCACTGGAACGCTTTCATATACAAATACAGAGTATGGCACACATAAAACCAGTCCATTGGTTTCGGCGATGGAATGCGATGATGGCGTTTTCGAAGGCCGCCTCGAAGATTCGTTCGAATTGAAAAGATTGAAGGACTCATTTGTGGAACTATTGCCGAAGTCGATGTCGATGGCCGAAAGAAGGGCGATGATCCAGATTAAGGTTCCAACCGATTCCTTTCTTGGCATCGACACTGATTATGTAGAGATAGATGACCTGTTCAAAAGGCCCGACATGAAAGCGATGCCAGAGCTTCCATCAAAGATGCATTCGACATGTTGGTATGGTAATAGTCAAAGCCTTGTAGCTGATGTGAGCGAAAAAGGTGCTAGCGCAATTCTTCACGCGAATACTGGTGGTTGGGGAGGAGCTGATATTTCCAGCGGGTTATATTTGAGTTATGCCGGCGAAGAAGAAGGATGGAAAATAACAGCAAATAGAAAGATACTTAATCTGACCAGCAAAGAGCCATTGAACCTGGTATTGGAAGGGGCACAAGAACTATGCGGGAGTGAAGGCTTATTATCTACGCTGGGAGACCATGCTGCAGCGTCATTTTTCTTCTGCGAGGCAAGTACAGAAGGCTCATCGGAAGAGAATACGGAAAAAGTCAGGAAGTTCCTTGATTTTTTAAATGGGGCAAAAGCGGTTTTTTGCAGTTAAGTTTTTTTAAAGATATTCCCTTGTCCCAATATCCATTTCGGGTCGTAGTTTGATTTGATCTTCTTCATCTCCGCGATCTTGTCCTTGCCGTACTGGATCTGCATTAGGTCGCGCTTGATCTTGCCTATTCCATGTTCGCCGGCGACTCCGCCGCCGAGTTGTACCGCGCGTTCGGCTTGGTACTTGATAAGTTTTTTTGCCCTCGCCAATTCTTCATGTGTCTTGCAGATGAACGTTGTGTGAGGATGCCCGTCGCCCAAATGCGCGTACATAGTAAAATCTATCTTTAGCGGTGCGACCTCTTCATAAACTTTCACCATCGTCTCAAGCATCTTATCCTTTGGAACCCACCAATCGCCGGAAACTTTCGCGCCGCCTTGTTTTTGCAGCTTTTCGTTCAGTTCTGATATCGCCTGCGGGATCTGGTGCCGCAGCTGATGCAATTCTTCTTTCTGTTTTTCGGTGGTTGCAATGATCGCTTCGTTCAACGTTTGGGCGGGTAACCGTTCTGCCCATTTTCCGATCAGCGCGTCGATCTTACCGTCGAACGATTCATCTTTAATGTAAACGAACGCCTTGATCGTGTCAGAAAAGTTCGGGCAAGCCGGGTACGTTTTCATTAAAGATATGGCGATAGGGTCGATGTATTCGATCGCGCGAGGGTTCCAGCGGTTCTTGTTCGTGTTGTCGATGAATTTCAGCGCCTCGATGGCAGATGTGAACGGCGCGAGTATTATAAAAGTATCCGGAATTTTCGGGAGCAGCTCCAGCGTCACGCTTTTTATGATAGCAAGCGTTCCTTCGCTACCTATCAGTTTGTCGATCTCTTCACCGCTTGTGAAATAACCGCCGTGGCCTTTTTCTGCCAATGGCACATTCCTATCTCCTCGTTCCAAGGTTCCAGTCGTTCCATCTGCCTTTATAAATGATATCTCTCTGACAAAACTTCGCGTTGGTCCGTATTTATAGAAATCTTCGCCGGTGGCGTTGGTTGAAACTGTTCCGCCGATAAATGCGTTGTCGCACGATGTCGGGACGACGGGGTAGTGAAATCCTTTTTCGGAGGCGGCGCGTTGAAAATCCTTGGCGATGATCCCAGGTTCTACCACCGCATATGGCCCGCCTTCTTTCGTTCCGATATCTAACACTTTATTAAAATTGTCCGTCGTGAGAAGCACGCCGCTTTCCGCGACCGATGAACCTGTCATCGAGGTTCGTGCGCCGCAAACTGTTAAAGGTACGGCGTTGCCATTGCACCAGCTGGCGATATCTGCAACCTCCTGCCAATCGCGCGGGCGAACAACCGCATCGGGATTGCCGGATATAACCGCGTCGCGGCGATAGGTTTCTATCCGAGCGTCATTTTTAAAGATGATCTCGCCTTTTGCTGGAATTTTCTTTAGATCGGCCATCTATGAAGTCGTCCGGTTTCTTCCGTTCTCCTTCGATTGATATAGCTTCTTATCGGCGTCTTCTATCAGGTCTTCGGTGCTTGCATGGTCGCGTCCGTCGTCTAGCGTTGCAACTCCTATCGAAATAGTTATTTGTATCTTTTGCCCTTCGAAAATGAGCGGATCGCCTGCAACCTTTTGCCTTAGCCGTTCCGCAAGTATAACTGCGCCTTCTTTGTTCGTTCCGCGAAGCACAACGACGAACTCTTCGCCGCCGTATCTTGCGAATATATCTTCGTTCCTTACCATCGTCTTGCCTATCTTTGCCAACTGATGCAACAGCATATCGCCGGCCAGGTGGCCGTATGTGTCGTTGACCTTCTTAAAAAAGTCGATGTCGATCATAAGAAGGCTTAACGGGAACTTCGCGCGCTTCGAATGGCTGAACTCTTCATTAAAACGTTCCAGGAAGAAGCGCTTGTTATAAACGTTGGTGACCGGATCGATGATCGCCATCTTGTAAAGTTCTTTGTGAAAGATATTTTCAGTTTTGTCCTGCAGCGCGAACTTGAAGACCGTGGAGGAGCTGATCTGGATCTTGTCGCCGTCGGCAAGCGCCTGTTTCGTTATCCTCTTGCCGTTCACGAAGGTGCCGTTCGTGCTTCCCATGTCCTCGATCGTTACGTCTTGTCCTGTTACGTCGATCTTCACGTGATGGCGTGAGATGCGCGGGTCGTTTATCACAAGGTTGGCGTCCGGCGCTCGGCCCAGGACGGTTATACCTTCTTGAATATGCAGGAGCTTGCCGATGAGCGGGCCCGAAAGAAAAAGAACGTATGCCTTTTTCACCTGTTCTTCGTCGAACTTGGTAAGCTGCGTGATGATAGTTTTTTCTACCGGTTCTTTATTATCTTTATTGTCCTTTAAAGTCATATCTTGCGTAAATATACAGAAACACCCCACCTTCCGCAACACTTACTTGAATCTTCAAGTTGCCCCTTGACCTTGCCTGTGAGTTTCCAATATAAACAACAGCTCAAAAGGGGGTTGTAAATATGGATGCAGTTCTGCTTGCCAGGATACAGTTCGCGTTGACCGTTGGCTTTCATTTCATATTTCCGCCGATCACCATCGGCATGGCGTGGATGATCTTCTGGTTCCTTAATAAATATCGAAAGACTAGCGATCAGCTCTTTGCCCGCACCGCCAGGTTCTGGACGCGGATATTCACGATGACATTTGTGGTAGGTGTGGCGACCGGCATCGTTATGGAGTTCCAGTTCGGTACGAACTGGGCTTCGTATTCAAGGTTCGTAGGCGATATATTCGGTGCACCGCTTGCCGCAGAAGGTATATTCTCCTTCTTCCTCGAATCGACATTCGTTGCGGTGCTTGTCTTTGGATGGGAAAAACTTTCGAAGCGAACACTTTGGTTCTCGTCGCTTATGGTGGCGATCGGCGCGACGCTTTCGGCCCTTTGGATACTGATTGCCAATTCGTGGATGCAGACGCCGGCAGGTTATCATATGGTTGGGAGCAGGGCGGAACTGACCAACTTTTGGGAAGCGGCGTTAAATCCTTCCACGCTCCCTCGCTTCCTCCACACGATAGATGCAGCCCTTGTAACCGGCGCGTTCTTTATTGTGAGCATCAGCGCATGGTATCTCTTGAAGAACCGCCACTTGGACGTCGCCAAGACGTCGATGAAGGCGGCGCTTACCCTGGCGCTTGTGGCATCGGTCCTGCAGCTGGGCCTTGGGCATTATCATGCTATGCAGGTGGCGCATACACAGCCGGAAAAACTGGCGACGATCGAGGGCTTGAACGAAAGCGGCCCTCGCGCACCTGCGCTCCTATTTGGAATTGCCGACGATGCGAACAAAAGAGTGACCCACACAATAAAAATTCCCGGCCTTCTTTCACTGATGGCATTTGGAAGTGTCGATGCCGAAGTGAAGGGACTTGATTCGTTCGAGAAAGATGAACTTCCGCCAGTTTCGCTTACGTTCTATCCCTTTCATATAATGGTGGGGCTTGGCGCATTGTTCGTCCTTATGCCGATCATCGGTATCTATTTATACCGCAAGGATCTGTTAATGAGCAGCCGTTGGTTTTTGAAAGGGCTTCTCTTCATGTTGCCGCTTCCTACCATTGCGAACGAACTTGGCTGGATGACCGCAGAGGTGGGGCGTCAGCCGTGGGCGGTATATCATGTGCTTCGGACAAGCGATGCGGTTTCGGTAACCGTCCCGGCGGGGCAGATACTGTTTTCAATAATACTATTCTCCGGCCTTTACCTTACACTCTTCACTTTGTGGGTATATTTAGTTAGGCATCAGGTAAAGATCGGCCCAGACCAGAGGTGAAATTTATGGAATTGCAAATAATATGGTTTGCGCTCGTTGCACTGCTTTTGGCCGTTTATGCCATGCTCGATGGATTTGACATCGGCTGCGGAATACTTCTGCCATTTGCGAAGAGCCCCGAAAACAGGCAGCGAATGCTTGGCGCGATTGGCCCTTTTTGGGATGGAAACGAAGTATGGCTCCTAACCGGCGGCGGGGCGATATTTGCCGCCTTCCCAAACGTTTATGCAACGGTCTTTAGCGGGTTCTATTTAGCGCTGATGCTGCTGCTTGCCGCCATGATATTTCGTGCCATATCCGTAGAATTTAGAAGTAAACTTATCTCATCTTCTTGGCGCGCATTTTGGGACGGCGCTTTCTTTGTAAGCAGTTTACTCATGGCGCTTCTCTTTGGCGTGGCTATTGGAAATATCATTCGCGGCATTCCTATTAACTCTTCGATGGAATTCGCCGGAACGTTCGTGGGTCTCTTAAATCCATATTCAATTATGATCGGTGTCCTTGCCGTCGCGATGTTCGCAACGCATGGAGCTACTTATCTTGTCACGCGTTCGACCGGCGAGCTGAACTATTTTGCCGTTGCTTGGGTGAACAAGGCGTGGGCTGTTTATTTAACTATCTTCATCGTCGTATTTAGCGTTACGCTTTTTGCCGAGCCGCATCTATTTCATAATTTCAAGACATGGAAGTATCTGTGGCTATCGCCGATGCTGGTTGTCCTATCCAT
>CAIPVD010000205.1 GCA_903868375.1 uncultured delta proteobacterium | reverse complement strand
CTTAAGCGGATCGTTGTCTGAAAGCGCATTGCGCTCACGAGCTATTACTTGCTGGTCATGTTTGGAGTATTTTTTAACAGCTGGACATTGCCCAGTGGCACAGGAGGCCAGAAGAAGTATGCTACAGATCGTTACTGTTAGCCGCATCGGTCCACTCTTTATTCGTGTCTGGAGCATTCGCTACCTGTTGCGCCTTCTTTTTCTTCTCGATGCGCCAAATACAGGGCGGCACAGGCAAGGCGATGAGCTTTGGCAGAAGCAAGGCGCGTATGCTCACCGAAGACAAGCGCAAGGTTACCTTCGCCGATGTGGCAGGTATAGATGAAGCGAAGGAAGAACTTGAAGAAATCATCGAATTTCTAAAGACACCGAAAAAGTTCACGATACTTGGCGGAAGAATTCCGAAGGGCGTGTTGCTTCTTGGCAGCCCTGGAGTTGGCAAGACGCTTCTTGCGCGGGCAGTTGCAGGAGAGGCGGGAGTTCCTTTCTTCTCGATATCGGGTTCGGATTTTGTTGAGATGTTCGTCGGCGTCGGAGCATCGCGTGTGCGCGACCTGTTCGAGCAGGGAAAGAAGAACGCGCCATGCATCGTCTTTATAGATGAGATCGACGCGGTTGGCCGTCACCGTGGTGCGGGGATAGGTGGCGGGCACGACGAACGCGAGCAGACGTTGAATCAGCTGCTGGTCGAGATGGACGGTTTCGAATCGAACGAAGGCGTTATCATTATGGCGGCGACGAACAGGCCGGACGTTTTAGATCCCGCGCTGCTTCGCCCGGGCAGGTTCGACCGGCGCGTTTATATCTCGAGGCCCGATTATAAAGGGCGCGAAGGTATTTTGAACGTCCATGCAAAGAAACTTACACTTGCGGAAGGAGTTGATCTGTCAGTTGTCGCCCGTGGCACGCCGGGCTTTAGCGGCGCAGACTTAGAGAGCGTCGTGAACGAAGCGGCGCTCCTTGCCGCTCGCAAAGATAAAAAAGCGGTCGAGATGAGCGACTTCGAGCAGGCGAAGGATAAAGTGCTGATGGGATCGGAACGGCGCAGTATGGTCATCAACGTTAAGGAAAAGAAGACGACCGCGTATCACGAAGCCGGCCATACGATAGTTGCAAAGCTAACTCCCGGAACAGATCCGATCCACAAGGTCACGATCATTCCGCGCGGCGCGGCTTTGGGCCTTACGCAGCAGCTGCCCACCGACGACCGCTATATGCAGAGCAAAGATTTCTGCGAAAATAGCATAGCTATTCTTCTTGGCGGGCGCGCGGCGGAAGAGATCGCTTTCAACCAGCCTACGACAGGCGCCGGAAACGATATCGAACGCGCCACGGAACTTGCGCGCAAGATGGTCTGCGAATGGGGCATGAGCGAAAAGATGGGGCCGCTTGCTTACGGCAAGAAGGAACAGGAAATATTCTTAGGCAGAGAGATATCTCAACACTCCGATTACAGCGAGCAGACTGCGCTGGAAATAGATATCGAAGTAAAAAGGCTCATCACCGAAGCCCATAACCGCGCGAAGAAGCTGATATCCGACAACGTGGCCAAATTGCACGCGCTAGCTGCAGCTCTTCTCGAACAAGAATCGCTCGATGGCGAGCAGATAGAGAAGATCCTTTCTTAAATGAAGATAGGCTCTAGACAGTTTGACCTTTCAAAACCCGCCATAATGGGCATCTTGAACGTAACGCCCGATTCTTTTTCCGATGGCGGCGATTTTTACGATCACGATTCCGCCGTTGCCCACGCGAAGAAGATGATAGAAGAGGGCGCTGATATCTTGGACATCGGCGGCGAATCGAGCCGGCCCGGGAGCGAGCCGGTCTCTCAGGAAGAAGAACTTTCGCGCGTGGTAACAGTTATATCGGCGGTGCGCACGTTTTCGGATATTCCAATTTCTGTCGATACCGTAAAGTCTGGCGTTGCAGCGGGTGCAATTAACGCCGGCGCCAACATGATAAACGACATAAGTGCGGGCACTTTCGATCCCAAGATGTTCGGCGTTGCCGCGAAATTCAAAGTGCCAATATGTCTTATGCATATGCGCGGGATTCCAAAGACGATGCAGTCGGGCAATATCCATTATGATGATGTTGTGAAAGAGGTCGCCGTCTATTTAGAAGAACGCTGCAAGGCGGCAGTTGCAGCCGGCGTTTCCCGCAAAAATATTCTCATCGATCCCGGCATCGGTTTTGGCAAAACCGTTGAACATAATGT
>CAIPVD010000204.1 GCA_903868375.1 uncultured delta proteobacterium | reverse complement strand
CGTTCACACAGAACAAGAGAAGATCTAAGCGAGTTACCGGATTGGATGAAGAACAAAAAGTGCCCTAAGAAGCACCAGTATCTTTCGGGTCAGAGAATTCTCCCCAAAGGAATAACCGGCAAGGAAACGCTAGAGGACATGATGGACAATTCGTTCCTCGCTTACAACAGCTCGCGCCTTCGCGAAGGTTGCAGGCTATATGCCGAAAAGATGCTTGAGCAGGACGTAACGGTCGGTATGACGCTGGCCGGCGCGCTTACACCCGCTGGGCTTGGCGCGTCATGCGTAGTACCATTGATCGAAGCAGGATTCGTAGATTGGATCGTGGCAACTGGCGCGAATCTTTATCACGATCTTCACTTCGCATTCAACTTTCCTCTTCACGTCGGCTCGCATTTAGTCGATGACCAAGACCTGCGCAAGAACGACGTCGTTAGAATTTACGACGTACTTTTAGGTTACACAGATTGTTTGATGGCAACCGATGAAATTCTGCGTTCGATCTTGATTCAGCCGGAGTTCCAGAAAGAGATGGGAACAGCGGAGCTTCATTATTTGATCGGCAAATACGCGAACGAATGGGAACGTAAATCTGGCCTTAAGAATGTTTCGATGCTCGCAGCAGCTTATCGTGCTGGAGTTCCAGTTCATACCAGCTCACCTGGCGATTCAACGATCGGCATGAACATTGCCGGCGTGGAACTTCAGGGAAACAAGCTCCGCATTAATCCATCTATCGACGTGAACGAAACGACTTCATATGTGCTTGCGGCAAAGCGCGACGGCGGAAAGTCGGCCGTTATGCTTATGGGCGGCGGCAGCCCAAAGAACTTCATGCTCCAGACGGAACCGCAGATCCAAGAAGTGCTGCGCATCAAAGAGGTCGGCCAGGATTATTTCTTCCAGGTGACCGATGCAAGGCCGGATACCGGCGGGCTTTCCGGTGCAACGCCTCACGAAGCGGTAAGCTGGGGCAAGATCGATCCAGACAGGCTTCCAGATGCGATAGTTGCATATGTCGATACAACGATCGCGCTGCCGGTTCTCACTCACTACGCACTTGCAACGCACAAGAAACGCAAACTAAAAAGCCTCTACTTCAAACGCGAAGAATACATGACACGCCTTGTTCGCGAATACTTCGCACATAATAAGTAGTTGATTTTAAAGACGATTGCGGTATCTGAATAATTACTTAATTTTTTTAGCAACTTTTTTGTCCGGATGCCGATAATAGTATTAGGCACCAACAACAAAGGAGAATTTATGGCATTATGTGCAAAAGTCACAGAAACAGTTTCCGGCGAGAGAAATTTTGGCGCAACATTATATGCTTGCACCTCTGATAAGGCGGGTTCTTTTGATCTTAAATTGGTACGTTCAGATAACGATGCATGCTTTGACAATCAGAAAGCCGCTTTTACTCCCTTTGAGAACACCCCTTCGCCGGACTACAATCAAGCGCTAGCCCAAGGTTTACAGCAGATCATTAACGGAAATGCACAACCTGCGGCGGCAACATATACTTACAAAGGCCGTGAAGGCAACATTGTGCTGACATTGTCATCTGGAACGACGGTTGAAGATGTAACAGACCCTAAATCTTTTCTTAACTGTGATCCAAAACCAAGCGTCGCGGTAGCCAAAATCCCGGCTGATTACCATTCACCAACGCTTTGGGAACGAACAAAAAATTACATTCCATTTTTACGATGAAGATATTCAATGCCGACCGTAAAAAAAGCCGTTACGACATTTCGTAACGGCTTTTTTATTTCCCAGCTGCGGTAGCTCGTTTCTTCGAGTTCGCAAGGCTTAAAATAAAGTTCACTTTAGCAAGAGTGCCAAGGTAAAAACCATCAAGTGCGGTCTTCATAAATCTCGATCTTACCGGTTCTCCATATTCAGAAGTAGCTGCTATATAACCGAGGAAGATGGTCTCGTCTTTTGGCTCGCCATCCACTTCGACACCGAGCTTCGCAAAGATCATGGAACCAAAATCGAACAAAAGCTTTGACTCTTCAAGCAGCTGATCGTGATATTGCGTGGCATTGCAATATGGAAGCTGGAACCACCTGGAATAAGCAAAATCGGCGCCATAAAACTCCTCTTTGCCGACAATAAATCTTAAATCCCAAAATGCTGAAGCATAAGGGAAGTCGTACATAGCTTTTTCACCGTTCGGGCCTTTACAAGCAATTGGGGCAATGACACCAGGAAGGGCCGGGATCTCATTCCCCTGGGAAAAATATTTCTGATTATCAATTTTTTCCAAGGCTTTGAGGGCGCCAGTGTAATTGTACTGACCATCCCCCCAAAAACTGTACCAGTTGAAACCTCAAAAGTAGTGGTATAAGAGGCCCTAAGAGGGTCAAAAAGGAGATACCATGAAGAAGACGAGGTACACGGAAGAGCAGATCATCGGGATACTGAAGGAAGCG
>CAIPVD010000203.1 GCA_903868375.1 uncultured delta proteobacterium | reverse complement strand
GCGCCATCATCAACTTTGCCTCTTCCCCCATCCCTGCGCCTGTCAAGGTTGTAATCGGGTCTATAATTACGACTACAGGCTTAAACTCTTTGACAGCGTTATGCGCCATGACAAGGTGCATCTCAAGGCCACAAAGAGTTGCCCTGTTAGCGGCGATCTTTAATAGCCCCTTATCTACCCATTTTTTAAGATCAATGCCTATACTCTTCATGTTTCTGGAAAGTTGGCCTTCAGACTCCTCAAACGCCAAGTATAGAGCACGCTGACCTGTCCGGCATACGGAATCTACAAACTGCGCACCAAAACTTGTCTTACCGCTTCCTGCTGATCCGGATACAAGGATAGTGCTTCCCCGGTAGTAACCTTTGGCACCGAACATCTCATCGAGGCTCTTTATACCGGAGGATACCCGTTGCGAACTCACGCTGCCTGATAAAAGTAGCGATGTCATAGGAAATACGGAAATACCGGTATTTCCTATAAGGAACGGAAATTCATTGGTCCCGTGCTTTGAACCTCGGTATTTTATTATCTTAAGCCGCCTGGTTGCTATCTGTTCGGTCACCCTGTGGTCAAGGGATATGACGCAATCAGCGACATACTCCTCCAGGCCATGTTTTGTAAGAAGCTGCTCGCCTTTTTCTCCGGTAATTACAGCCGTAACTCTCTTATCTTTAAGCCAACGGAATAGCCGCCTTAATTCCGCGCGCAGGATCGATTCATTTGAAAAACCGGAGAACAGTGCCTCGATAGTATCAAGCACCACCCTTTTGGCGCCTATCGAATCTATCGCCCCCGCTAACCTCACAAAGAGCCCTTCAAGATCATATTCGCCTGTTTCTTCGATCTCGCTTCTTTCTATATGAACATAGTCAATAGCCAGCTTTTTATGTTTTACAAGCGAGTTCAAATCAAATCCGAGAGAGGCAAAGTTTTCTACAAGATCCCGTTCTTTCTCTTCGAATGCCATAAAAACGCCGGCTTCATTGTATTCTAAAGCGCCTCTGCAAAGAAATTCCATAGCCAAAAGCGTCTTGCCACAGCCAGGCCCTCCGCACACAAGAGTAGGACGCCCCTTTGGTAAGCCACCAAATGTGATCTCATCTAAACCTGTAATTCCACTTGGGACTTTCGGTAGTTCCGGTATCGCTGCGCTGCCCGTATTCTTTAATTTAGCCATCTACCCATCTTCCTTTCTTTAGAAACAAAAAATGCCTTTGCTTAAAAATCGCAAAAACATTACCTGCTTTTCAGCTTCTGCTTAATATATTTTTTTACATCTGCCTTCAGAATTCTATATCCGCCGCGACGTCCTTCCCTATACGCCCTTAGCTTCTTCAGACGAATAAGTTGACGGATATACGCTTCGCCAACTTTTAAATACTTTGCCGCTTCTTTTGTCCTAAGAATATCGTCCATAACTAACTTCCTATCTAACATGTCCCTTACAGGTATTATATTTTAATAGGATTTAATGTTATTATATTTAAACATGTTACATGAAATTGGTCAATAGTTTTTGTGGTATCTGGGGACCGATTCTGCTTTAGAACGGACAGT
>CAIPVD010000202.1 GCA_903868375.1 uncultured delta proteobacterium | reverse complement strand
TGGTCGGGAGGGGTTACTGTGGGAAGTTTATTCTTAATCTCCTCATTAAGTTGCCTATAGCTCGAAAGGCTATCAGTTTTAACCTTGGTCTTCGGGTTTTTCGCAAAGCTTAAGGTACATCTTGGCGAATTCGTTCTCCGGTTCTTTATGCAGCACGGCGTTCCAGCTCTTCTTAGCGTCGTTCATCTTGCCAAGCGAGTAATATGTAACGCCCAGCTGTATCTTCGACGTTATGTATCGAGAATCCATCTTCGATGCCTCTGTCAGTTCAAGGAGAGATTCCTTCAGCTGCTTATTTTCGCGATAGGCAATGCCTAACTTTGTCTTGATGTCGACGTACTGCGGATTTAAGCCTAAAGCCTTTTTATATTCTTCTATCGCGTAATTGAAAAGTCCAAGGTTGCGGTAAATATCGCCGATGTCGGCGTGGAGGTTCGACAGCTTGCCTTTTAGGACCGGCTCGATGTGTTTATGCTTTACGCTCTGGTTGTTGCGGAGCTGCGTGTAAAGTTTTTTCGCATCTTTGTAACGGCCAAGGTCGTTATAAAGCACCGCGAGGTTTAAAATAGCTTCCGTGTAGCGCGGGTTTATCTTTAGCGAGCGTTCGAAAAGCTCCATTGCGGAATCGAACTTGCCTTCGATGTGGTAAATGACGCCGAGCAAATTAACGACGTCGGCGTAATTCGGCTGCTTGGCAAGTACCGTCTTAAAACAATGTTCTGCTTTCGCATATTCCTTGTGTTCGAAATGTTCTTTGCCCGATTCCACCATCTGTTGGATCGAATGTGTCATAGTTCAAAACCTCATTTTGAAACTGCCTTCATCATTTTGCCTTCTAGTTCGCTTATATATTTGCTCTTTGGAAAATCGAGCGAGAGTTGGCTGAATGCGTCTTTGGCGTCTTCCGTTTTATGCATCTTCAAATTGGCAAGCGTCATGTAATAGAGCGCCTTTTCAGCGAGGCCGGTATCTTTGTAATTATCGGCGATCTCTTTAAAACGCGGGATAGATGCCAGATATTCGCCGGTGCGCCAGTAGAAATGCCCGACGTAATAGTTCCTTCTTGCAATGCGCGTTCGCGCCTCTTTTAAATTTTCTCTGGTTAGCTCTGTGTACGCGGATCCGGGAAAGTTGCGCAGTTCTATCTCGAAGTTAGCTATCGCGCTGTCTAAATATTCCTGGTCGCGGTCTATCGCCTTTGGCGATTGGCGAAGGTAAGAAAGCCCGCTTTTAAAATATGCGTAATCTACCTTTGGGTGCACAGGGTGAAGTTTTATGAACGACTGATAGGAATCGGCGGCCAGTAGATATTCCTTCTGCCTGAAATAGTTGTCGCCGATGTATAGTTCGGCTTCGATGCCCCATTCGCTTTTTGGAAAGTGCGATTTGAAAATTTCAAGGCATTCCACGGCGTCTTTAAAGTGCTTTTTATTCGAGTATTCGAGGCACTTCTTAATTTCGATCTCGGGGTTCTCGCGTCCGATGTTTATCGGCTTTTTTGCGCAAGAACATGCGAGGCCCAAGGCGCAGGCGCCTAAAAGACAAATTTTGAACCATCCATTTCTCATCATAAGTGCGCGCATCATACCCAGATATTGCTCCCCTTGACAAGGAATTTTAAAGAGGTTAAATCTCTCTATACTTATGAGCGAAAACACGATCAATTTTACGACATTTTTATTTTCACTGGCGGGCGCTACGCAAATGAGCCTAGGCCTTATCCCCAATCCGCAGACGAACAAGCCGGAAAAGAACTTGAGTGCCGCCAAGGAAACCATCGGGCTGCTCGAGGTCCTAAAAGAAAAGACGAAAGGTAACTTGACAAAAGAGGAAGAGGGCTTATTTGATAACATACTCTTCCAGCTTCGAATGAGCTATATGGAAGAGAGCAAAAAGGGTTAGTCGCACAGGAACCCAGGAACATAGGAACAACAAAGAGGGGGTTATGAGCATGTACACAAAGAGAGCGCTGATTGCCGTAGGTAGCATAATGTTTTTGGCAGGCATTTTCTTCGCCGCGAAATTCAGTTTGATAGGCGAGACGAAGGCAAAAGAATATTTTCACGAGGGCCAGTCTGTCGTTCAGCCAAGTGGCGTCGTTCCATCGTTCGCCGAAATGGTGAAGAAGGTAAAGCCGGCGGTCGTGAATATTTATAGCACGAAAAAAGTCAGCGTTAGGCCGTTCAGTCCGAATGGCGGGCCCGGTATGGGCCAGCGCGATCCGTTCCAGGGGTTCTTCGATCGATTCTTCGAAGGGATGCCCCGCGAGCGCGAACAGCATTCTCTTGGCTCCGGTTTTGTCATTAATGAAGATGGATATATACTCACTAACAATCACGTCGTCGCCGATGCCGACGAAGTGAACGTTCAATTTTCGGATAGCAAAAAGTACAGCGCAAAGATAATCGGAACGGACGAAAAGACAGACATCGCCGTTATAAAGATAAAGGCCGATAAGCCGCTGCCGTACGTTCAGCTTGGAGATTCAGACAAGTTGCAGATCGGCGATTGGGTCGTG
>CAIPVD010000201.1 GCA_903868375.1 uncultured delta proteobacterium | reverse complement strand
TATCAACATGCCGCTAACCCCCAGCCAATATAAGGCGGCGAAATTCTTCGTCGTCGTTTCGCTTTTATTCGTTGCGCAAACTTTAGTCGGAGGACTGCTTGCGCATTACACGGTGAACCCGGCGCATTTTTACATCCCATACATCGCGAAGGTCATCCCCTACTCCTGGGCAAAAACGTGGCACCTGCAACTCGCGATATTTTGGATCGCAACAACGTGGGTCGGCTCTGCCATTTATCTTGCGCCTCTCATCGGCGGCAAAGAGATGAAGGGCCAAGGCGTGCTCGTCGAGATACTATTCGTAGCGATCGTTGCAGTAGCAGTTGGAAGTTTAGCAGGCGAAGCGCTTGGAATAAAAGGAATGATGGGCAAACTCTGGTTCTGGTTCGGCCATCAGGGCTGGGAATATCTGGAGCTTGGCCGCGCATGGCAGATACTTTTATTCTTAGGCCTCATCGCGTGGCTCGGGCTTATCTGCCGGAACGTTCGCAGCTACTTAACTTTTAGCCATACCGACGAATACAAAGCGCTCGTAACTTTCTATGTCTTTAGCGCCGTGCTCGTCGTTCTATTCTTCGGCTTCGGGTTGTTCTACGGCCCCGGCACGAACTTAACCGTCGCCGATTATTGGCGATGGTTCGTCGTTCATCTTTGGGTCGAGAGCATTTTTGAATTCTTCGGCGTTGCGGTCATCTCGCTCTTTTTAGTTATTTTGGGGCTAGTCGATAAAAAATCGGCGCTTCGCGTTGCGTACTTCACCGCAATACTCGTCTTCCTGGGCGGAATTTTAGGCACCGCGCACCATTATTTCTGGTTCGGCGGCCCTGCAATGTGGCTGGCGATTGGAAGCGTTTTCTCATCTCTTGAACCGATACCTTTAATTCTCTTGGTCGTCCGCGCATGGATGGAGTTCCGCACGATCGAAGAGCAAGGGATACAGTTCCCCTACCGCTGGCCGCTTATGTTCCTCGTTGCATCTTCCGTTTGGAACTTCGTAGGCGCCGGCGTATTTGGATTTCTCATCAATCTGCCGATCATCAATTACTACGAACATGGCACATATTTGACCATGAACCATGCACACACGGCGCTCTTCGGAGTTTATGGAATGATGTCGATCGCGATCTTAACCTTCACCTGGCGAGGTCTTATACAGAAAGAATATTGGAACGACAAACTTTTGCGCGTTATCTTCTGGGGCTTAAACGGCGGACTTTTCCTTATGGCGTTCGTAACGCTTTTCCCGGTCGGAATGCTGCAGCTAGCCGAAAGCTATAACGTGGGCCTTTGGCACGCGCGAAGCTCCGAGTTCTTTAACACCGGCGCGGTGAGGTTTCTTGGCACGATAAGAATGCTGCCGGATTCTATCATAATAATATTTGGCGCCATACCGCTCGCATATTTCTTGATATCGACGTATCGGCATTTGAAAAAGCCGGAAGTGAGATAAACCTTTTATCTTGGCATTGACTTTGACCTAGTTTACGTATTTAAAGCAGCACATGGACAAATTCTTCAACCCAAAAAGCGTCGCCATTTTCGGCGTATCGGAATCGCCGGCCAATATGGCAGCGCGAATAACAGGCAACCTCGTCGAGTTCGGATTCAAAGGTGAAATTCATCAGATCGGCATGAAAGAAGGCTCGCTACTTGGCAAAAAAATATACCAGTCGGTCTTAGACATCCCCGGCGACATAGACCTTGCCGTAATACTCACGCCGGCCAAAACGGTTCCTGGCATAATGGAAGATTGCGGCAAAAAAGGGATCAAGCATGTGATAGTCGAAACGGCTGGGTTCAGAGAATACGGCGAAGAGGGAAAGAAGCTCGAAGAAAAGATAGTCGCAGCCGCAAAAAAACATGGAATAAGGTTTGTGGGGCCAAACTGCATCGGAACAATGAGCCTTCATTCGGGGCTCGCAACTTCGTTCGTCTCGTTCAAGAACACGTTCAAAAAAGGCGGTATCTCGATAGTCACGCAGAGCGGCGGCGTAGGATTTAGCTATCTCACCGTCCTTGAAAGCAAGAGCTTGGGCCTTTCCAAGTTCGCAAGCATCGGCAACAAGCTGAACGTCGATGAGAACGACCTGCTCGAATATTTCATGGACGACCCAGAAACCGAGATCATCTGCATGTACCTTGAAGGCATCAGCAACGGCAGAAGATTGATGGAGCTTGCCGAGAAGACGAAGAAGCCGATACTGGTTCAGAAGGCGAACATCGGAACACTTGCAAACTCACTCGCAAAATCCCACACCGCGGCGTTATCGAGCGACGATGCAGTCGTTAGCGCGGCGCTAAAGCAGTGCGGCATTGCGCGCATATCCGACCGCGAATCGCTCGTTAGCACATTGAAGATACTTCCCGTCCCTCGAATGAAAGGAAACAGGCTTGCGATAATATCTCGATCTGGCGGCCACGCGATAGTTGCCGCCGACGCCTGCGAAGCACTCTGCTTCGAATTAGCACCGCTAAAAGAATCGTTTCTTAGGAAGATAGAAAAACATCTGCGCGGCAACGTAATAAAACTTACGAACCCGATAGATATAGGCGATCTGTTCGATTACGATATGTTCGCTGGGCTAATCGAAGAGACGCTAAAAGAACCTTACGTAGACGGCGTAGTATTTATGCACGCATATTTCAGCGTTATCGAAGGAGAACCGTCGCGCACACTTTTCAACAAGCTTGCCGAGCTATCATATAAGTACGACAAACCGGTAGGCATCTGCGTTGCGACCGACACGAACGAATTTCACAACCTCCGCCGCGACATTGAATATCCGCTCTTCTCCGTGCCATCCGCGGTGATCCGCTCGCTCGCCGAATCGCGCGACTTTTATTTCAGGCAGGTCCGAAAAGAAAAAGAAGAGATACCACTTAAGAAAAGAAAGCCGGCCGCAGCCGAAAAGATCATAAAAAATTGCCTCCGTGCAAAGAGAAGCCCTCTTCTGCAAGAAGGAATGGAGATATTTAAATCGTACGGAATACCCGTCCTTGCAAGCGCATCGGCAAAAAATGAAGAAGAAGCGGTCAAAGCTGCGAATAAGATCGGATATCCGGTCGTTATCAAGCTCATCTCCAAAGATATTTCGCACAAGACCGACTTCGGTGGTGTAAAATTAAATCTAAAAAATGCCGACGGCGTTCGCGAGGCATATCACGAAATGATGAAGGATCTGAAGAAGAAAGCGCCGACCGCAAAGGCAGATGGAGTAATGGTCCAGCCGATGGTGAAAAAAGGCTGGGAGCTGATCCTTGGCGCAAAGCAGGACCCAAACTTTGGCCCGATAGTTTTAGCGGGGCTTGGCGGCATATTCGTGGAGATATTTAAGGATTCATCGATCAGGGTCGTGCCGCTAAAGCGCGGCGATGCGAGCGAGATGCTCACCGAGCTAAAAGGTTATAAAATATTGAAAGGCGCACGCGGCGACAAGCCATACGATATTGCGGCGGTCGAAGAGGCGATACTGAACCTCTCGCGCCTCATCGAAGATTTCCCCGAGATAAAAGAGATCGACATTAACCCGTTCTATGTGCTGCACAAAGGCAAAGGCGGATTTGCGCTCGATGCCCGGATAATTCTGTAAACTGGAGGCGTTTGTCATGGCGATCAAGAAAATTGGCGTACTAACCGGCGGCGGCGATTGCCCGGGACTTAACGCGGTCATCCGAGCGGTAGTTAAAAAAGCGATCCACGACTTCGAATGGAAAATTTTGGGAATATCGGACGGTTACGAAGGCCTGATAGAAGGCCGCGCGCACGAGCTTCATTTTCACGACGTCTCTAACATTTTAAGCATCGGCGGCACAATACTCGGTACTTCTAACACCGCGAACCCTTTCGACTACGCCCAAAAAGCGAACGGCCGTACGATCAAAAAAGATGTTTCG
>CAIPVD010000200.1 GCA_903868375.1 uncultured delta proteobacterium | reverse complement strand
GAAATGGCGTCTATCGATTCCGCATAGGCCATCTTGCAACCTTGGGCCAATTGATAGAACTGAATGGCACGCGCCAGCACATGAGCGAGCGGCAGGAATGCAAAAAGGAGGGCTTCGCGGCTTAAGTTAAAACCTATTTGCAGCGCTTTCACCTCGGCAACTATATTTCCGTGCGTAATAACAACGCCCTTCTGGATGCCCGTTGTGCCGGAGGTATAGATGATTGATGCAATGTCGTTTGGCCGGTTTGGCCCGTTTAGCCGGTTTTGCCTGTTCGAAGGCTGATCAAGTTGATCAAGTTTAAGAACGCTACTATCTGAAATGCCGGTGGCATCGAAGGCGATTATATTCTTAAGAGAATGTACCTTGCTTCTGATTTCATAGATCCGCTTTAACAATTTTTCGTTCTCGACGAACAGCACCTTAACTTGCGCCTCGTTCAAGATATAAGCTATGTGTTCGGCGGGGACCGAATGATAAACAGGAACTACTACCGCGCCGATGGATAACGCCGCCATATCAACAAGCGTCCATTCAGCGCGCGTCGTCGATAGAATACCGACCATATCACCGCGCTCTACGCCAAGGCCTATTAAGCCAGCGGCATAGCTATCCACGCGCTCCGCAACTTCATTCCAGCTTAGATCGATCCACTTGCCGCCGAATTTATACTTAAGGCAGCATTCATCGCCAAGCTTTTTCACATTCTCTTTGAATATATCTATTATAGTCATTCGACCTCGAAAGCATCTGCTATGAACTCAACTTTTGGCGCGTCGCCTGACATATCTACACCAATGGCGGATAGATGGCAACCGGCATTGAACAGGCGCTTCTTGGCTATGTAGAATTTGGCCGCCTTGATGACCTGCTTCTGCTTTGCCGGAGTGATCGATTCAAGTGGATCGCCGTAGTCGTTCGACCACCTGGTTTTTACTTCGACGAAATAATATTCTTTATTCTTCTCTGCAATTATATCCAACTCGCCGGTCTTGCACCGAAACCCATGCTCAAGGATCTTAAATCCAAGCTTGGTAAGATGCTCCTTGGCAATATCCTCGCCCAACTGTCCTTTTTGGTGCCTATCCATATTTAATTAATCGTTGGCTAGCAGACAAAACAAATATTGTCACATCTAATTATTGCTATTTTTTAATAAAAATTGTATTAACCCGCGCCTTGCAAATTTTAGCAAGAGAAAGAAAGGATAAGTAATGGGGCCGGTGAATAATTTGATAATGCCAACGACCTTGGCATCATTTACGCCACAAACATTAGCGACAGGCATAATGCCGTCTGTGGGATCTTTTGATAGTTTTGTTTTATCAACGACAGTCGAGGCGACGTTCTCTAGTCTTCGTTATGCTACAGGACTTCCAGGTTCGGTTGCCAGGTTTGCCGAATATGCAGAGGTGATAGACCAAGCAATCGGTGTAAATAGCGGGCTCTACGCCACGCTTTATGCCGACAATAGTGCGGTTCAGCTGGTGCCGCTGGCAAGAGCTGTAAGGCCTCCTGCCGCCAAAAGAGAGATCGTCCTCACGCGAACAAATGTCGCACCGAGCGATCTAGTCCCCATAGATGCAATGACCGGATTCGGAGGAACTACACAGGAAGAACGTGAATTTGGATTAGCAGCATACCACGTGGTCGCTTTATGCAGGGATGGCGGCAATAAATGGCAAGGCTTCACGTTGTTGCGGTTCATGGGTTATGCCGCAACGGGCTCTGAAGGAACGGCATTGGCCAGAATAGTTCGGCAAGGGCTTTTATCGCTAAACGGCGGCATCTATTCGGTCAATGATGCCTTTGTTCAAGCCCTACAACGTTTTATCAAACCTTCCACGGCATAGGCCCAATTTTTGGGGTTTCATAAAACCTCTTGCAATGGTGTGGGACATATGTTAGCCATCCGCCCACTTTAATAAACTGTAATTTATAGGAGAATTTATATGCCACGTTCATGCGCAATTTGCGGAAAAGGAACATTAGTCGGAAACAACGTTTCACACGCGAACAACCGAACAAAGAAGAAATCTTTTCCGAATATTCAGCGTCAAAAGGTCGTAATGAAAGGTAAAGTTCAGCACATCAACGTCTGCACCAGATGCCTGCGTTCCGGTACGATCCAAAAAGCTGCTTAGGTCCTTACTCTCTCCACCGAAATAACGCCTTTTAGCTTTTCGAGTGATTGCATTACTTTGCGAAGTTCTTCTATGTCTTTGATCTCGATGTCGAAGATATTAACGGCCTTTCTGTCGTCCATCGTCTTTATCTCCGCCTCTGTGATATTAACGCCTATCTCCGTGATAGCTTCTGTCATCTTGGCAAGCAGCCCCTGCCTGTCGGCACAGATAACCTTTATCTTCGCGGTGCGGCCAACTCCGCTCGACATATCCCAATCGACCGCAACTAGCCTGTCGCTATCGGCTGCAAGTATCTTCTGGCAATCCCTGATATGAACGCTAACGCCCTTGCCGTGAGTAACGTAACCTATGATGCTATCGCCAGGGACCGGATTGCAGCACTTTCCGAAAGAGACGAGTACGTCCGAAAGCCCACTTACCTTGACCAAGCCTCCCTGCCTCTTCGACAACTTGCTAACGACCTTCTCCCAAATCGTTTCCTTCGGCGCTTGGCCCTCTATCACAAGCTGTTCCTTTGGAACTATGTGGGTAAGTATCTGATGAGGCGAAAGTTTTCCGTAGCCTACCGAAACGAGCATCGAATTGGCCTCTTTAAAGCGAAGCTCGTGCATGTATTTCTCGAACTCGTCGCTCTTCAGCAGCTTATTGCTGTTCAAGTTATACTTGGCGCATTCTTTATCGAACATCTCGCGCCCTATCTCAAGCCCATGTTCGTGTTCTTCTTCGCGCATGAACTGCCGGATCTTCGCTTTAGCCTTCGACGTGCGAACGAACTGAAGCCAATCTTTGTTTGGAGTCCGGCCTTTTTGCGTGATGATCTCTACCGTGTCGCCGCTTCGCAGCATGTACTTAAGCGGAACGATCTTGCCGCTAACCTTGGCGCCAATGCATTGATCGCCGATATCGCTATGGATGCTGTAGGCAAAATCGATAGGAGTTGAACCGCGCGGCAGTTCCATTAACGATCCCTTTGGCGTAAAGACGTAAACGTCGTCGGCAAAAAGGTCGAGCTTCACGGTATCTAAGAATTCCGCCGGATCGGAAAGTTCCTTCTGCCATTCGAGAAGGCGCCTTATCCACTTGAACTTCATCTCTTCTTTTTCGTCGAATATCTTGCCTTCTTTATATTTCCAATGCGCCGCGATACCGCGGTCGGCTACGTCGTGCATTTCATGTGTGCGGATCTGGAACTCGACGCGTTCGCCATGAGGGCCTATCACCGTTGTATGAAGCGACTGGTAATTGTTCGCCTTCGGCATCGCTATATAATCTTTAAAACGCCCGGGCACCGGCCTCCAAAGCCCGTGCAATGCCCCCAGCGCTTCGTAGCATTGAGCCAGGTTATCGACGATGATCCTGAAAGCAATAAGGTCATAGACCTCATCGAACGGTATGTTCTGCGCCTCCATCTTTCGGTGGATGCTGTAAAAATGTTTTATTCGGCCGCTAATATCGCAAGGGATGTTGTGGGCCTTCATCTCGTTCGCAACTATCTCTCTAACATCTTCGATATATTTATCGCGTTTCGACTGGCGAGCAGTAACTTTTTCGTCGATCGTCTTGTAAATTTCCGGGTTAAGATATTTAAACGAAAGGTCTTCGAGTTCTGTCTTTATCTTCTGGATACCGAGCCGGTTGGCGATAGGTGCGTAAATATCCATTGTTTCGCGCGCGATCTCTATTCTTTTCGGTTCCGGCAGATATTCAAGAGTTCGCATGTTGTGCGTGCGGTCGGCAAGTTTGATGAGAATGACGCGAATATCCTTCGCCATCGCCATTATCATCTTGCGAAAGTTCTCCGCCTGCTTCTCTTCGCTGGTCGTGAACTTGATCTTTGAAAGTTTCGTAACGCCATCGACTAGATTTCTTACTTCCTCGCCGAAGAGCTGTTCGATCTCTTCAAGCGTTGTAACCGTATCTTCGACGGTATCGTGCAAAAGCGCGGTAGCAATAGATGGGACGTCCAGCCTCATCTCCGCAAGAATACCGGCGGTTTCGAGCGGATGGATAAGGTACGGCTCGCCGCTTCTTCGCGTCTGCCCCTGATGAACCTTCGCGGCAAAAACGTACGCCTTTTTTACGATATCTAAGTCGGCGCCGGGGTTATAAGCGGTGACCGTATCTAATATGTCGTTAAGCCTAAGCATTATTTATTATCCCTGCGATTTCACCGACCGCTCTATCCAAATCGTCATTTACCACATTGTAATCGTAAAACGATTTCTGCGCCAGCTCTTTGTCTGCGTTCTTTATCCTAATTTTCAGGTCGGCTTCGCTATTCGCGCCGCGCCCTTTCAGCCTCTTTATCAGCTCTTCGCGGGAAGGCGGAAGCAAAAATATAAGCACCGCATCTTTAAAATGCTTTTTAACGCTCTTTGCTCCCTGCACGTCGATGTCTAAAAGAACGTTCTTTCCTTCTTTAAGCCATTCTTCGATCGGTTTTTTTGGAGTACCGTAAAGGTGTTCGTGAACGTTCGCCCATTCGAGCATTTCGCCACTTGATATCATTTTCGTGAATTCGGCTTCGGATACGAAGAGGTAATCGGTGCCGTTCTTCTCGCTGCCTCGGGGCTGCCTCGTCGTAGCAGATATCGACAAGGCAAGCTTCGGCATCCTGGACATCAGGTTCTTTATCACAGTGGTCTTGCCTGTTCCGGAAGGAGCAGAAATGACGAACAGCTTACCTTTCATAGATCATTCTATATTCTGTACCTGCTCGCGCAGTTTTTCTATCTCGGTCTTTGCCTCAACAACGAAGCCAGATATCTTTCCATCGGCTGACTTGCTGCCGAGCGTATTTATTTCCCTGTGCATCTCCTGCAAGAGAAAATCTACCTGACGGCCGACGGGCCCGTCTTTCGCGATAACGTTCCGATATTGATTAGTGTGCGATTTAAGCCTTGTAACCTCTTCGGTTATGTCCATCTTATCGGATATCGCCACAAGCTCGGAGTCTCTTCTTTCGGACGGCGCCGAATGCATTATCGACCTTTTGCCTTCGTCTATCCGGATGTTCGAGCGTTTTTCTATCATCGAAACTAACCTATCGAATATCGCAAGCCTCTTTAGTTGGTCGCGCTTTATGGCGACGCCTTCGACCGAACGCATGCCTGCATGCTTTTGAATGGCGGTAAGGATCACCCTCTCCATTTGCTTCCACAAAGTTGTTATGTCTATCGACCTATCCCTGGCGACAAGCAGGTCTTTAAGATCGACCACTTCCAAGAGATGAGACGACGCCTTAAGGCCTATCATGTTAGTGACCTGATTCAGGCATTTCTTGTACTGTCTTACCAGTTTTTCGTTTACGATCAGTTCGAAGCTCTCCGCCAGCTCTTTTTTTTCTTTAAGAAATACTTCAACTTTACCCCTAACCACGTTGTTTTGAATGAGTTTTCTAATGTTAGGCTCGATCGCGTACATTTGCGGCGGGATCTTGCAATTGACGTCTAAAAAACGGCTGTTTACCGACCTAACCTCTGCGAAAAGAACGCCGTTACCGACGCGGCCCTCTGCAGAACCATAACCTGTCATTGATCTCATAAGTTAACCTTCATAGACTATCTTCGTCTCTCCCATTTCGATCGCCTCGCCCTTTTTAAGGATGTGCGATTCGATCTCCTGGCCACCCACGAACGTACCGTTCTTGCTCACCAGATCCAAGACACCGACTCCTGCATCGCCATAAAAGAGCATTGCATGAAGCCTAGAGATGGAAGTATCGTCAAGCACTACATCAGATGTTCTCTTGAAAGACCCGACGCCAGAATCCGTGACAGAACCCTTCGCATCGTTGAACTGCCTAGTTACATAATGCTGAATGAGCCCTTTAGTCCCCTCGTCCAAGGACAAGGAAACATCGACGTTGAACATAGTCGTTTTATTTGGGTCGGAGATCGCGCGCCCTATCGCCTTGCATGTGAACTTTTCCAAGTGGAACGTAAGCCCTTTGTTCGGGCCGCTGATTATCCTGAAAGTTGACACAGGGGCACCTCCTGTTTGTTTAGAACCGGCTAGCGTTCCTACTCGCAGATCGACCGCTTCATCGATAAGCATGACAGGGATATCGTCGCGTACCGGATATTTTAATTGGCAACCATTACAGACAAGAGCGTGCCCACCTTCAATAACCGTAAGTGAACCCTTACATTGCGGGCAGACCAATATTTCCAGAAGCTTCTTGCCTGGCATATGGCTTATTTACCCTTTTTTCCCTTGGCTGCAGGTGCTGCTGCTGGGCCTGCGGAAGGAGCTGCCGGGCGGTAAGCCTTGATTATTTTATCTTTCTGATCCTTAGGCATTCCGTTGTACTCTTTGATGACGCGTTCGGTCAGGTCGTCCTTTGCAGGTGAATAAAGAACCACTTCTTGCGATTTTTCTAGGATGAACGTATAGCCTTCTTTGTCGCCGATATTGCCAACGATGTTATGAACTACGGCGATTATATCGCCCGTCATCTTTGCTTCTTTCGTGGCTATCTCTTCTTTATAGGTTCCAAGCTTCTGCTGAAGCTCCATGAACTTTTTTCTGTATTCTTCTTCTTTATCTTTTAAGGCGTCGGCAGAAAGTATCAGGCGCTGCTTATCAAGGTCGTTCTTCATTGCCTGAAGCTGGTTCTGAACTTCGTCGAGCTTCTTCTGCTTTTCGTCGAACTCGCTCTTTAGCTGGGCCTTTGCCTTTTTGCCTTCTTCCACTTCGTTCAGTGCGCGCTGAAAGTCGACATAACCGAACTTTTGAGCGGCCTGATCGGCGGCATTTGCCGCCCTTAAACCCAATCCTGCTACCAATATAACTGCCACAAGCATTGCTACTTTCTTCATCTCTTTTCTCCTTGTTCCGCTTCTTTTTATTTTCAAATTTACGTTCATTTACATATCAAAACAGTGAGCCAATTGTAAAGTTAAATACTAAGGCGTCTTCACCCGGCTGCCTGTTGAACGGTAGCCCCCATTCGAAGCGCAAAGGCCCAACCGGCGACTGCCAGCGAAGCCCAAAACCCCAGTCGGTGCGGAGGTTCTTTATCGAATAATTCTGCGTTTCGCCAAATGCGTTACCGGCATCGTAAAAGAAGACCCACTTAACGCCGGCAGGCGCGTAGATCGGGAATTCCAATTCCACGTTAAAGGTGAGCAATTTGTCGCCGCCGTACACAAAATCGGTATCGGGTCCCGCAGGAGATGAAGGGATACGGATCTTAGGGCCTATGCTCCTCGGCAGGAAACCGCGCAGCGAATAGACGCCGCCGGTGTAATATCTTTCGAAGAGTGGCACCGATCTATCGTTCATGCTCTTAATGAAACCGATCTTCCCGTTCGCCTTGGCAACGATTCCCCAGATAATGGGCTGATAATAACGCGCATTACCAGATACGCGGTAGAAATCGTTTTGGCCACCCAGCTTGTTACCGGCTAATTCGTTCTCGACACCTAAATAAGTCCCCTTGCTCGGGAAAAGCCGGTTGTCTCTGGTATCGCGCGCCACGTTCAACATCATCTCCGATGTTAGGCCACTTGCATCCTGCCTGAAGAAACCGGGCACGATCGAGCTAAAATTCGTAACGTCGACGTTTTCTACCTGATAGCCTACGCTAACGGATGAATTATCGAAGACCCTATGCCCGATAGAAAGCGAACCACCGTAAGATCTCCTGTCGAAATCGTTATAGACGTACAAAGTTCTATATAACGTTGTGTTCAGCATCCACTGCGAATCGAGGAAATACGGGTCGCGGTATTCCAGCATGAACTGCTGGCGCAGCTTGGATAGCTCTGCCGATATCTGGCCGCCGATGCCATAGCCGAAGAAATTTTCTTTAGCGATAGATGCCGAAAATATGAAATTTTCTGCGGTCGAAAAACCGGCGCCTATATTGAACGTGCCGGTCGATTTTTCCTTCACGTTGATATTTAAGACCAGGCTGTCGTCGCTTTTGCCTCTTGGTGTCGCGAAGTTCACTTCTTCAAAATAGCCGAGCTGCTGCAGCTTTTGCTTGCTCAAGTTAACGAGGCGCGTGTTGTAAATATCGCCCTCTTTTATCTGCAGCTCGCGCCTTATCACCTTATCTCGCGTAACCGTATTGCCGGAGATATTTATCTTATCTATTCTTGATTGATTTTTATGATTCTACCTCTGGAGTTAAGAATGTTAAGTTGAATATTGATAATAGTAATCATGGCACTGTGTATAAGGATGGGAAATACCAAGCAAATGTTGCATTACAGGAATGTACAGTCTATAATTACAGTCTTACATCAGATGATAATACTGGAAATGTGAGAGTTGAGAATGGAAGTTATAAGACTT
>CAIPVD010000199.1 GCA_903868375.1 uncultured delta proteobacterium | reverse complement strand
TCTGTCCTCCAGCTCTTTGAGAGCGGTTGCCAACCCTTTTTTCTCTGACGTTACTTCAGTCCTTAGTGCAGGCCCCCCTGCTCCGCTTATTGGTGCTGCCGGTTCTGCCACTGGCGCTGCACCACTACCTGCCGGTGCCGTTGCCACTGCCGCCACTGTAGGGGTGGCTTCCCCTAATTTTAGACTATTAATGTCAAAGTTAGGCATTTTAACATCAAGACTAAAACCTCCACCCGTTCCACCTGTTCCATCAAGTTTTATGTCACACATAATATTTTCTCCTTTTTATTTTCATCGCCAGCTTTTTTGCTGGCTTTGCTGGCCTGCAACCTTGCTGGCCACTATTGCCCTTCACTAGTATTATCGGTCGGGGGGGTAGTGAAAGTTGCGTGCGCCGTGCATTTTTTCGAAATACGAGTTCAAAATGGAAGTGCAACACCTAGAAAGGTTAGGTATTCTAGGTTGTTATGGGAACTTTATATGGTCATTTAAATCGTGATGAAAGGGATAAAATTGCTATTTGGAAGGCCGAAGGCTGGTCGATACGAGAGATCGGCAGACGATTGGGACGTGACGCTGGAACAATAAGTCGCGAGTTAGATCGCAACTCGGCACAGGTCAATAAGGGATATTATCTTTCAAGTAAGGCGCAAGAACGAGCCGAAGTTCGAAAGAAAGTATCCGGGTATCGCCAAAAACTCAAAAATGAAAATATCAGAGCTTACGTTTTAGCTCATCTTCGAATCGGCTGGTCGCCAGAACTTATCGCAGGCCGTATCGGTAAAGAACATGCCGGACTCACGATCAGCCACGAAGCAATATATCAGTATATATATGAGCAAGCCCCATATCTCCGTTCCTATTTACCACGCAAGCACAGAAAGCGTTGGGAGAAGGGACATAGCAGGAAGCATCAGAGGTTCCTTATTCCGCATCGTGTCTCTATCAGCGAGCGTTCGCCACAGGTGAACAAGCGTATTCGATTTGGCCATTGGGAATCAGATACGATGGAAGGACGTCGTTCAGAGGCGGCGGCATTAAATGTTTTAGTCGAACGAAAGAGCAGGGTAATGCGCATCACTAAAATGTCGGATCGTACATCCGCTACAACGAGATCAGCGATCATCGATAAATTGAAGGACCTTCCTAGGCGGGCATGTAAAAGCATAACATATGATAACGGCCACGAGAATACCGAACATTACAAAGTGAATCGAAAGCTGAAGACACGTTCATATTTTTGTGATGCGTATTGTAGCTGGCAAAAAGGTTCTGTTGAACAAAGTATCGGACTTGTTCGTCGCTTCATTCCAAAAGGTTGGGATGTCTCTACGGTCTCATTGAAGCACATTGCGCGCATCGAAGATTTACTGAATCACAGGCCAAGAAAATGTCTGGACTTTGCTACCCCTGCGGAAGTATTTAACAAATTGGGTGTTGCACTTCCTCCTTGAAGATGGGGCAAATTACTAAATGGCTAATTTTATTGAGCAATCCAATTTAGCCATCAAGATTAGGATTGGTTTATTGTCCAATTTTCGTCACCCCCGGGACACACACTTAATTATAACGTACTGCAATTAAGTGTGTGTCCCCGGTAAACATCCACTTCCATTTATGAAAAAGGTCTGTTAT
>CAIPVD010000198.1 GCA_903868375.1 uncultured delta proteobacterium | reverse complement strand
CGACAAAGGCCTTGAAATATTGTCGGACGCGGTCCAGAACCCGCTCTTCGATTCGGAGGAACTTGGGAGAGAGCTCGAAGTTATTTGCGAAGAGATACGGCGCGGCAAAGACAACCCTTCGCACTGCATTAGCGAAGACCTCTTCAAACACGCGTTCACAAAACATACCTACGGCCGCCCGATCATCGGCTTCTACGAAACTGTAAAATCGTTCAACCGCGAAAAGGTGCTGGCGTTCTACCGAAAGCACTACACTCCGGACAACACGACGTTCATTATCGTCGGCGATTTTAAGACCGATGAGTTATTAAAAAAGATCGAATATCATTTCGCGAATTTTAAGAGCGCAGAGAACGTATCGGCGCCTCGCGGCATTACGCCGGAAATAGAGCCTGTGCAGGCGGCTATCGGAATAAACATGAACGAGATGGATATCCAATCGACGCATTTAATGATCGGCTTTCATATCCCCGCGATAAACGATCAGGACATACCGGCGCTAGATTTACTTTCGCATATCTTGGGCGGTGCCGAATCTTCGAGGATGGAACAGGTAATAAAAGAGAAGAAAAGACTGGTTCATAACGTTTACAGCTACGCGTTCACGCCAAAGCATCCCGGCGTATTCATCATCGGCGCAATGACACAGCCGGAAAAAGCGCTGCAGACGGTAGATGCTATTTGGGAAGAGGTGCAGAAGATATCGAGCGAAACGGTTTCGGCGGACGAACTGAACAGGGCTAAGATAAATATCCGCGCATCCGAAGTTTACGAGCGCGAAACTGTTGGCGGGCAAGCGGCAAAGCTCGCCTATTTCCTGGCAACAGCCGGCAACCACGAATTTGAAAAGCGATATTTTCAGATGCTAAACGATACTACGGCAGATGAGATACGCGCCGCCGCCGTAAAATATCTAACGCCGGCGAATTGCACGATCGAGGTGTTATCGCCAAAAGAAGCAAAGGTCAGGCCCACAAAGTCGGCACTTCTTGCGGCATCGACAGGTTCCAAGAAGTCGATCGCGATCAAAAGGAGCGAAACGTCGAAGCCGAAGATCTATATCTTGAAGAACGGCATTAAGCTGATAATTAGAGAGAATCACACGCTTCCAATTATTTCGATATACGCGGCGATGCTCGGCGGCTCACTTTATGAAACACCAGCAAATAGCGGCATTTCCTATCTCACGTCGAGGGTAATAACCAAGGGGACGAAAAAAAGAAGCGCGATAGAGATAGCCGAAAAGATAGAACGTATAGCTGGCCTGATAGACGGTTTCTGTGGACGGAACAGTATCGGGCTGCGCTCCGAGTTCTTAAGCGAAAAGCTGCACGACGGTTTTGGGCTTTTTGCCGAGGTGCTTTGCGATGCATCTTTCGACGAGGACGAGGTAAAGAAGGAACGCGTGCATCAGCTAGAGGCTATCCAAAATCAGGAAGACAATCTCTCCGCAATGACGTTCATACATTTCTTGAGTAAACTTTACGGCAAGCATCCGTACGGCATGCGGCTTATGGGCGAACCGGCGTCCGTAAAGAAATTGACATCAAAGGCGCTGAACAATTATTGGTACGGCCAATTAAATCCAAAGGGCCTTGTAATATCGGTAGTTGGCGACGTTTCGCCTTCGGAGATAAAAATGCTCGCGGAAGAATGGATACATATCAAGGCTCACAAGGTTCCGAAGCCAAAGAAGATCGAACTGCAAAAGCCAATATCCATCATAAGCAATGAGATCGTCAAAAAAGGGAAAGAACAGGCGCACGTTGTGTTAGGATTTTTGGGGACAACGCTTGGAGGCGCGGATCATTATCGACTTTCCGTATTGAATCATATTCTGGCTGGCCAAGGCGGGCGCTTATTCGTGACGCTTCGCGATAAAATGAGCCTCGCATATTCTGTCAACTCCACGATGCAGAGCGGACTAGAGGCGGGACACTTCGCCGTTTATATCGGCACCGATCCGGCGAAGCTCGACACGGCCATTAAGGGCATCAAGCGCGAGCTCGAAGCGATACAAAAAGAGATGGTAACCGAAGAAGAGCTGGAACGCGCAAAGCAGTACATGGTCGGAACATACGAGCTCGACCAGCAGAAGAACAATTCGCTCGCATCCGGCTATACGTTCAACGAACTTTATGGTTTAGGAGTGGGCGAGATCGAACGCTATCCGCAAAAGATACTAAAGGTCACGCGCGAAGAGATCCTTGCCGTTGCAAGAAAATATCTAACCCTGAACGCGCATGTTCTGTCGGTGATCAAGCCTCAATAAAATTTATTGCTTAAGCGGACACTTTTCACACTTCTGCTTCGGCCGGCAAAACTCCTTGCCGGTGCGGACGATAAGCGCGTGGAATTCGTTGAAGAGTTTTACATCGTGCGGAAGGTTGTCCATGAACAGCGCCTGGATATCATCGTAGCTGACATCTTCGGAGATAATATCGTGCCGGACGAGCAATCGATACGTATAGGCGTCGCAGACGAATATTGGTTTATCCAGCGCATATAATAAAATGGAATCTGCGGTTTCGCGGCCAATGCCATTCACGGAAAGAAGCTGCTCGCGAAGAGTTTCGAGAGATATCGCCTTCATCTGTTCAACGCTGCAATCGTATTCGTCGTTAAAGAATTTTAAGAAATTTCGGAGGCGTTTCGTCTTGATATTGTAATAGCCGGCAGGACGAATGAGTTCTGCTAAATGTTCCGGCGCAAGCTTTAAAAGTTTTTGCGGATCAAGCAGGTTCGCATTTTTTAAATTCGCAATAGCCTTCTCTACATTTCCCCAGTTGGTATTCTGCGTAAGAATAGCCCCGACCATTATTTCGAACGGAGTTTCACCCGGCCACCAGTTTTGAGGGCCAAATTCTAGGTAGAGAGAATCGTATATCTGCTTAAGTTTGACTGAAACTGACATTAAGCTGCTGGCGTTGCTGCAGGTGTAGCTGCCGGGGCTTCTGGAGCCTTCGGGGCTTCAGCGGCTGGCTGTGGCTTTTTGGATGCTGCCCATGCGCCAAAGTGCTGTTCGCACATTCCCTTTTTGAACATCGGCTTCTTGCAATTCTCTTCTTTGCAGATCTTGTATCTTGGCTTCTGCCCTTCTACTTCGCCTGCACGCCATTTTTTAAAGTGGACGGCGCAAAAACCCTTCGCGCGATGCGGCTTTTTGCAATTTGCAATCGAACATTTCTTTATTTCTGCCATTTTATTCTCCTTTTTACTTTTTTGTTTCTTCTTTAGGCGCGGCTATTTTTTCCGCCTCGGCCTTTAACTTAGTGATATTGTCCTTCAATTCATTTTTTAAAACGCCTTCCAGCTGGTCTTTATCCTTCGTCGTTATCTTGTCTTCAGCCGCTTTTTTACCTAACTTAAACAACTCACTGAACCATGTCTTTATATCCTGCGCAGCTTCGGAGATAAGCCCCGATTTTTGGGCATCGTGAAAATGTTCGAGCAGCGTCTTGCCCTTGTACTGGTAATCGGCAAAGTAAAGCGTTGCCGCAACTATTAAAACAACGAAAACAAGGCGTTTAAACCATCTGAATAGGAACATGGTGCGTACCAATAGACACTTAATTGTTTACTGTCAAGCCGTTTTCTGTTACTTTTAAACTCATGGAACAGGCTAGAATACTGATCGTTGACGATAATAAGGTAAATATCGAGCTTCTTCGTGCGCAATTAAAACCCTTTAATTACAAGATAGAAACAGCCTTAGACGGCGAGGAAGCCCTTGCAAACGTTGGGAAAAATCCGCCCGACCTCGTTTTACTCGATCTAATGATGCCGAAAATTTCCGGATACGAGGTATGCCGAGCCATAAAACAGAACAAGCTTACACAATTCATACCGGTCATCGTTATAACCGCCCTTCAGGAACTGGACGACAAACTAAAAGCTATTGAACTCGGCGCCGACGATTTTCTTGTAAAGCCGTTCAACAAACTGGAACTTATCACGCGCATTAAGTCGCTTCTGCGCATGAAGGCGCTCCACGATGACCTTGACACCAGCGAAAGCATCCTCTTCTCCTTGGCAGAAGCTCTCGAAGCGAAGGACATTTACACGCGCGGCCATTCCGATCGCGTGGCAAAGTTATCAGTTGCCATCGCCCGCGAAATGGATTTTTCTCAAGAAGACATCGACATCATTTATAAAGGCGGCCTGTTGCACGATATCGGCAAGATCGGCGTTCGCGAAGATATCCTGCTTAAGCCCGGGCGTTTAACAGACGAAGAGATGGCGCACGTTAAAAGCCATGCGATCCGCGGATACGATATCTGCAAGCCGCTTAAGTCGATCGCCGACGCGCTTCCTTGCATCAGGTGCCACCACGAAAGATACGACGGCGCTGGATATCCTGATGGCTTAAAGGGAGAAAAGATCCCGCTAAATGGCCAGATACTTGCCATTGCAGACACCTTCGACGCCATGACGACCGACCGGCCTTACAGAAAGGCGCTCGCAAATGAGACAGCCATTAAGATATTCGAAGACGAAATAAATTCCGGCCAGTGGAACCCAAACATCGTTAAGGTCTTCTTAAAGATAGTGAAAAAGTCTTCGTAGTTCATATAAACTATCTATTTTTACCTATAATTTCATGTGGTTACAATATATTTTCTCTATAGCAACTTGAGGCAATCTCCCTGCCGATAATATAAGCAAAGGGAGAAACATTATGGCTGCAATAAATGGTGGATGTGAAGCGATCGTTAATGATTGGACAAAACAGTCAACGGACCCGAATGGCGTCGGCGGAGCACAAATAACGCCCCCAGAAGAACAGGCACTGGCTGCAAAACTGGGACAGAAAGGTATTCCCGAAACATGCGATAAAGCAGCATCGGAAGTCCAGGGCGAGCAGACTTTTTACAGATCCGACAAAGATAATCCGATCACAGTCTATAATGCTACTGTCGCCAGTGCCGCTGTCAATCAGGCGAAATCGAATGCACCGCTCTTAGAGTTAAAGGACGGTGAAATAGGCTCAATGAAGGCCTCGGCACAACACGATCAATCTTTAAAATGCGGCCGCGGCGTAGACCGTTATGAACTCGAAAATGAAGGCGCTAAGATCGTTGCAGATTATATTCCCAGTTCTGGATCATGCGGCGGCACTGACGACAAATTAGTATATGCTGCTTATGAAAAGGGCAAAGACGGCACACTTTCTTACAGGCAATTAAGTGATTCCAACCAGAAAGAGATGGTCGGCAAGATCGCACAAACAGCAGAAGCAAATAAACATAATGACATTACTGGTTTTCCTAAAAATATAACGGCCACCCCCGACTGGAAAGATGCAGCCGACAATGCCGCTCTCAAGCAATGGAGAGACATAGCGGCAAAATGGCAGGACCCATCTAAACAGCCGGAGGGATTCATTGACAAGAAGACCTACTATGGCGCCAAGTTTGACAAAGCAGCTGCTGAAATTGCCAAAAAAGGGGGGAACAAGTTGGAATACTATCAGGAAAGTGAGCTGCGACAACTAGGAAAAAATGGGGGATTGCCTTCGCAGGAAGTGGAGATCAAATTAGGACAATTAAAGAACGACTTTGAGCACCGAGATGGCGAGAGATTCGCCAAAAACTTCCAGAGAAATCTACCATCTGCAAGTTCGGTAAAAACCGTTGATGATGATCTGAAAACGGCCGCCGATTTTAAGAGCAAATTTCCCTCTCTTGAATTGAACATTCCCAAGGCGAAAGATGCATATAAAGCGGCGTTCGATAATAAGATCGGCGAACCTATCAGTTCAGATAAATATGAAGACACATTTGCCCTTGCAAAGGCAGCCGGCATGGACCTT
>CAIPVD010000197.1 GCA_903868375.1 uncultured delta proteobacterium | reverse complement strand
CTTCGCCTCTGGAAATTTCTTAGCAATAGAATCATCCAGCCTTTTCTTCTCTGCAGTTTCAGCTACGGCTTTTGCATCCGCCACCTTTTGTTCTCTATCTACCTCGTATTTACCTTCTTCCCTCTTCGCCTCTGTCGTATGTGGGTGGGCAGCACTTCCTGCTGATGCCGTATTCTGCGGTGTAAGGTCTTTAACAGGGTCAAATATCTTCGCAAAATCCGCAGCCCCACCTTTGAGAGGCATTTCCACATGGCCCATCTTTGGTTCTGGCTTCAGTTCCGGTTTTGGTTCTGCCTTCGGCGCGGCAGCAACTGGCGCAGGGGCTGACGCTGGTTTTTTGGGAGCGGGCGGAGTTTTTAGCGTTGCTAGATCTGCTTCCATTTGACCGCGCCTTACAGCGAAGTTAGCCTTAACGTTGTCGAATTTTTCAAAGCATATCCTCGACTGTTCGTTAAATGCCTTCAATTCTTTTTCAGCATTGGCGACATCTTTGTCCCTTATCGCCTCTGCAAATCTTGCATAGTGCCAGTTGGCGCCGTCGTAAGCTATTTTATAAAGGTGATCCAAGTCTTGCTTCATTGTCGATTCGATGTCCTTTATAGCAGGATCGACCCACTTCGCTCCATCATGAGCATATGCTACCTTTGCCGCCTCAAGCCACTCGCCATATATATCGGACATCTGCTTCACATCCACGGCATTAACGCCGCCGTCAACATTATGATTATCTGCATATCGTTGTTTTATGGCATCGTGTATGGCCTTCTTTGTCTTAGCCATTTTTTTGGCATTTTCTATTTTTTGATCGAGCGCTGGAGCGGGAGTTGCTTTTTTGGAACCCCATCCAAGAAGCTGTTCGTAATAATTCGGTGCGATTTTAGCGGCATCTGCATTGCCATATTCAACGTCGTTTATTTTAATTGTAAGATTGTTGGGAAATCTGGCCATCAGCCGCTTTACGGATTCAATCCGCGCATCGGTCAGCTTTCTATTCTCTGGATTATCTTCAATACCCTTATTGTATTCAAACGTAACAACGAACTTATTGCCATCGATAGGCCCATCGTAATGAATTTTAGGATCGTCTATAGTACCGGAGGCTTGGATATTATTCCTATCAGCCGCAAACTGGGTCCACCATTCTACAGCCTTATCCACAACTTTAGGTTTCGGTGCTGGAGCAGCAGATGCCGCTGGAGTTGGACGCTTAGGACCGTCCAAAGACCGCTGCATTTCATCTTGGACCTGCTTCAAGGCTTTATCATTTAAATATTTGTCACCCTTTGCGACCGAAATTTGTTCTTTCCATTTGTCAAATTTTACCCCGGCTGCCAAGCCATCTTTATTTTCAATAGCCGTGTTGAACGCTTGCCGATGTACACCTGTCCTGGCAAGAGCTCTATTTTTCAACAGGGCCATATCTCTTTCATAATCCGGCCCAACCGACGGACACCCTTTGGCAGTAAAATCTGTGGCACCTGCATCTATCATTAAATCAAAATAATCATTTTCGACGCGAGAATAGTCTGAAGGATTCACATCTATATTTGAGTTTTTTGAATACACATCCATCACTGTTTTAATTCTAGCCTTAGTGGCTTTGTCTTTTTCAGCTTGAGCAAAAGCAGAAGTAGGGGCCGAAGCTGCCGCCGTCTTTGCGGCGGGGGCTGCAGCTGCCGCTGGAGTTGGATGCTCAAGGCTGGCCAGATCAGTCTGCATACGATCATGTTTTTGTTTTAATTGTGCATTTTCTTTTAACCAATTAAATCCTTTCGCTAACTTAACCTGATCCTTCCATTTATTAAATTCTGTCTTAGCACTATCTACATTTTTCTCATGTATAGCTTTGGAGAACGCATTGGAATGGATATTTGCGCGTGCAAGCGCCTGTCCTTCCAGCTTTTGCACGAAGGTCGATATCTTGTCGGCCAATTGGACCGCTTCATGTCTTTTTACCTTATCGCCTTTGGTTCTGGCCTCTTCAGAAATCTCCATCGCCTTCGTATTCAATCCGCTCAATGTGGATATATCTTCCGATGACACATCTTGGCCTGCACTATCTTTCATTATCTTATCAAAGCTAGACCTAATGCCATCTAAATTTGACACACTACTAGCCACGGCCGAACCCGCAGCAACCGCTCCGGCTGGCGCCCCCGCGACTGGCGCAGCCACCGCTTCACGCTTCGCCATTATAGTAGGCTGTGCCTTTTCGGCATCGTTGAAAAATCTGAAATAGCTGTCCTTCAAGCCAGTGGCGAATATCTGCTCGGTATGTTTGGGGCTTGGATCTTTGGCATTCGCCTTATCGATTGCAGCCTGGTATTCACTGTTTATCTTGGATTTAAGTTCGCTTTCATTGGCACCATCTGGAGTTGATATAACATAAACGCCGTCATGATTCACAACGCGGTAATCGATACGTGCCTTAGTATACTTCGCCAGCTCATTGATAAAGTCGATGCCGTTCTTAAGGTCGTCGGCTGAAGGCTGCTGGCCGCTTCCATTGTCTTCGTCTCTTTCTGGATGCTGATGATATAATGAAGCGGCAGTTATGCTAACTCCAGCCGTCTGGGCTAGCTTCACAAGGAATGCCGGAGGAATTTCCGTGTCGACCGACATTTCAAATCCCTTTGATGGATTGTCAGGATCTTTTAGCCGGTGCTCGGTCGATCTTGTTCCAACCTCGACCCACCGCGCAAATTTCTGCTTACCCTCTTCATATTCCACAAACACCAACGCCTCTTCCTTATCGGAAGCACCTGTAAGCCTTGCGATATCCCTTTCACCATCCTGCCTTGAAGCATCGAAGAAGTAATGCTGGTCGTCATCCAAATGGACATGGAATGCCGCGCCTGTGACATCGCTGTCGTGGCTAACGTTAACGAATTTCACTCCTCCAACTTCCACCTTTTCCGTTTCATCTTTCACTCGAGTTACTTGAGCAGATTTAACGGCGGAGCCAAATTCTTTATCCTTCAATTTTTTGAAATCGTCATACTCGCTAACTGTATATCTTTTACCATTTACTATAATTATCAGATGATCTTTATCTTTTCCGTTAAGCGACTCCTGCAGGTCTTTCAACAATCCTTTCTTATCATCCTTAACTGTTATCGCCTGAAACTGTTCTCCGTTATGTTCTTCATAGTTCGACGCAAGCTGATCTTTGTATTTAGCAACGAGTCCATCAATCTCACTAAATGTCGGATGAACCGTGTCTTTGTGCCTTGGCCCTTCTTTTCGCTGTTCTTCATGAACCGGCTCCATGGAAGAAGAAGGTGCAGAAGTTGGCAATCGATTTCCGAATATATTGTTTCCTGAATCTGCAAGATCGGAGGACGCTCCGCCACCTCGCAGAAAGATATTATTTTGCGGCAGGAACTGATTTTGTACAAAGTAGCAATTATAAGCGCCGTTGAGAAGATCTGTGGCACCTGGAATCGTACGGCCCGCATAATCTGCAGTCGCCCTATTCCAAGCGAATCTGCCATAAGCTCCGAATAGTGCCTGGGAACCTATGTTTGGGCGCTGGGTTATAGCTGGGCTGCGAAAATGCACCGAGCTAGTACTAAAGCTGTCGAACAAGCTACTACCGCCGCCTATCGACTGCATGAACTGATATCCGAAAAGACGAGAGTTGATATCACTCAAACTAAACGATGGAAGATCGCCTCCAAAGAATGAATTGTGGGGTATATGAACCATAGTTCAGTATCCATACAAGCAACTATTGTGCCAGGTCTGCGGGACCTTTGGTATAGGATCTGTGGCAAAAACATTAATATATTCCAATGGTTATCCTCATTTTTATGCGCCGTCATATTGCTGATCATCTCCCCTCATATAAACCGAGGAACCCGCTTCCCATAAAAAACTTTACATTTCCCGGTTGAGTTATTAAGTTGACCGAGTTGATAAGTTGACCAAGTTACCGATCTTATGAAACTTAATCACTTTACAGAATTGGATAGTTGGCAAAAAGGCCGTCAACTAGTATTAGTTGTTTATAAATTGACCTCAAATGAACATTTTAAGAAAGATTTTGGACTGCGCGATCAAGTACAAAGGTCTGCGGTTTCGATCATAGCAAATATCGCGGAGGGGTTTGGGGCAAAATCAAACGTTGAATATATTAGATTTTTGAGTATGTCTATCAGGTCGATATATGAAACACAGTCTCACTTGTATATTGCAAAGGACCTGGGTTACATTTCGGCAGCTGATGTTCAAGAAGCAGATGTTTTGGCAGAAGATTGCATGCATTTATGTAAAGGGCTGATTCGTTATCTTAACAATAAGCAAGTTGACCCGAGCATAACTCGGTCAACTTAAGCACTTGGTCAACTCGGTCAACTTATATGAAACCAACTTTTATCAGTGAAATTGCGCATCATCTGGACAAAAGAACGATCGTTCGCGGCTGGGTCTACAATAAGAGATTTTCAGGCAAGATCGGTTTTCTGCAAATAAGAGACGGCACCGGTTTTATTCAAGGGGTCGTCGTCCAAAAAGATATCCCCGAAGCGATGTGGGAACTGGCGAACAAGATCACGCTGGAAAGTTCCGCGATAATCGAAGGAACGGTTACAAAACATCCGCGCAACGACGTTTACGAGCTGCAGGTTTCGAACATAAAATTGGTTCAGATGGCGGAAGAATATCCAATCGGCAAAAAAGAACACGGCCCGGATTTTTTGCTCGACAACCGTCACTTGTGGCTCCGCTCCAGCAAACAGTGGGCGATCCAGCGCATTCGCAACACGATAATCAACGCAACGTACGAACATTTGAATAGCACCGGTTTCATTAAGATCGATTCGCCGATACTAACCCCTGCGGCATGCGAAGGAACGACGACGCTCTTTGAGCTGGAATATTTTGACCTTGGAAAGGCGTACCTCTCCCAATCAGGCCAGCTCTACATCGAAGCGGCAATAATGAGCCACGGCCGCGTTTTCGACTTTGGGCCGGTATTTCGCGCGGAAAAATCAAAAACACGCAGGCACTTAACCGAGTTCTGGATGATGGATGCCGAAGCGGCTTTCGTCGAGCACGATGAGAACTTAAAGATCCAAGAAAATTTGGTGAGCTTCATCGTTGAATCGGTGCTGAAGAAGAACCAGGCCGAGCTGAAGATATTGGAGCGCGACATAAAGCCGCTCGAAAAGATCAAGGCCCCATTCTATCGCATGACGCACGCAGAGGCGGTCGCTAAGCTTCATAAGCTTGGAAGCGATATCAAGGAAGACGACGACCTAGGCGGCGACGACGAAACACTCATCATGCAAGATTTGGACAAACCACTATTCGTTGAAAAATATCCGGCGAAGGTGAAGGCGTTCTACATGAAACGCGATCCGGCAAATCCCGAACTTGCACTCTGCGCCGACCTGCTTGCGCCGGAAGGTTTCGGCGAAATAATCGGCGGAAGCCAGCGCGAAGACGATTACAACGTGCTGCTTAACCGCATCAAAGAACACAACCTGCCGGTCAAGGCGTTCGACTGGTATTTAGACCTGCGCAAATATGGTAGCGTTCCGCATTCCGGCTTCGGTTATGGCCTGGAGAGGCTCACCGGTTGGATCTGCGGCACGCCACACATTAGAGAAACGATCCCATTTCCACGCCTGATCAACAGGCTCTATCCTTAAGGGCCAAAGCTAAAAATAACTAGCAACTTTTATTTCCGTCCGCCGATAAAAGGAACACTAGGAGAATCAATGCCTATCTTTGCAACATCGGCAGGGATCATAAATCCCCTGCCTACATTTTCGTCGAGCGTGTTCGGAAACCTGGCAACTTTCGGCAGCATTGAGCTCGTGGCTACAAATTCGCTGATTGCCTCTGCCAGCGGCTTGTCATCGGAACTTACGGGCCCGTTTCTGGCTGCGCAATCGCGTTCTGCACAAGCGGCCGCTACTGCATTTGCTACCGATGCCGACAGCGCGATACAAATCTTAAAAAATACAAATAATCTACTCGCCACTGCCGGACAGCAACCTCAAAGTCTTGAAGAGCTATTAGACCGTTTACAAACTGAAGGTCCTTCTGGAAAGCTTCTTACAAAGATCGGAATTGCATATGCACGAAAAAATGATTTTAGCAGTGCGATAGAGGCCTATGACCTCGCATTGAGATTTGAAAGACATCCTAGAACCTTATGTGAGAAGGCAATGACTTTACGTAAGGCAGGCAGAGCTTTAGAAGGGCTAGAGCTTCTTGATGAGGCCATATTACTGGAAAGCGGTACCAAAGCCCGCTCCTTCTACGAGAAAGCGATCATTTTAAGAAAAGTAAATAGATACGACGACGCATTAGCTGCGATTGAAGAGGCTATCAAGGTGGAACCAGCGTCTGTACGCCACTATTGTGAAAAGGCTATCATCCTAAGACTGCTCGCTAGGCTTAATGAGGCATTGAAGATCATCAAGAAAGCTATTAGGATGGACCCAAAGCAAGGCCGTCATTTCTGTGAACAGGCGATAATTTTAAGAGGGCTAGGTAGGACTGACGAAGCATTAGTGGCTATCGAAGAGGCAATAAGGCTAGACCCGACAAAAGCCCGTCATTTTTCCGAACTGGCGGTAATTTTAAAAGAACTCGGCAGGGCCGACGAGGCGTTAGTGGCTATCAAAGAAGCCATCAGGCTGAACCCAAAAGAAGCCAACTTTTTTGCAAAAAAATAAATAGATCCTTAAATCTTTATATATCCCTTTTCCTTGAACCATTCGACGGCGTTCTCTATAGATTCGCGGAACGGTTTGAACTGCATTCCAAGGTCGCACCTTGCCTTCTCGTTCGAATAGAATAAATTCAGCTGCGTGAACTTTGCCATAGGCACGGTGGCAAGAGGCTTTGTGTGCGTAAGCCATGAAATGAACGTTCCAAGATATGCCAGCGCATATACACACCATGCGGGCACTTTGACCGTTGGCTTTGGCCAGCCAAGGAACGAACCTATTACGCCGCTTATCTCTTTGAACGTAAGATTTTCGTTCGCCAAGATATAACGTTCGCCCTTCTTGCCATGTTTCCACGCGCGAATGTGGCCTTCGACCACGTCATCTACATCGACAGTTGCAATTCCTCCGCCAACGTAAAACTTGTGCATCCAGACACGCCCGCCATATAGGCTACCTTTGAACCGTCGCGTGTCGCCAGGGCCAAATACCGCTGCAGGATTTACAATGATCGCATCTAAGCCCTTTGCCACGCCCTTCTGCACTTCATCCTCCGCCTGCTTCTTTGTATCGGCGTAATTAATTTTCATGCTCGCGATATTATATTTCGTCTCTTCGTCGGCCAGGCGGCCTTCTTCCGGCGCGCCGATAGTTACGATCGAACTTGTATAGATGAGGCGATGAACCTTACATTCAAGGCACGCGTTTACAACGTTCCTTGTGCCTATCACGTTCACTTCGTATTGGCGTTTATTGAATTTATTCCAGTACGAAACCGCAGCGGCGACATGAAAGACGACATCGCAGCCTTCCGCTGCACGCCGCACGTCATCATAATTTCTGATATCGCCTAGGAACTCCTCGAACTTTATGTTCCCGATCTTCTCTATGGGAGAGTTGGGCCTGCGAAATACGCGAAGTTCGTCGCATTCAACTGCCAGCCTTGAAAGTAGCCTCGTTCCAATAAAACCTGTTGCACCAGTG
>CAIPVD010000196.1 GCA_903868375.1 uncultured delta proteobacterium | reverse complement strand
TCTCTTCGCTGCGCAATGCCTGAACGGATTCTTCGCGCAGTACATCGTCTATCTTTGCACCTCCTGCGAGCTGCCGAAGTGAATTCATTGTAAGTACGAGATCGGGCTCGATGCCCAATTTCTTTGCGTAGCCGGTACGCCATGCTTTGAGCGCGTCAAATTTGGCAAAAGAATATCCGGGTTGCCTTTCGTGCCGCTCTACTTTGGGCCACTTAAGTTCAGGGGCGTTCGTTCCTTTATTCATGGCTTCGACTAGGCGTCCGGCATATCTTCCCCTGCATTCCGGATGAAGCCCTCGGCGGCTGGCAAGTTCGATGGTTGTTCGTGGCGGATCTTTCGCAAGCGCAATGAGCGTTACATCGCCCATCACCATGAAATGAGGTAGATCGAGAGTTCGTGAGATCTCGTCACGAACGGCGGCCAGCTCGTTTAGTATCGCCAGCTCCCTTCCATTGCAAAGCTCGCGAGCCTTTTTCACTCTGGCGAATAGCGGTCGATCATCCGCCTGGAAACGTTTTCCTTCGCATTGCGCGAACTTTGCGCGTGCCCATGCCATGCGGCCCAGCTTTTCTAGGTCCTTTGCGAACAGGTTGCGCAGTTCTTCCAGAAGGACGACATCGGAGGCTGCGTATTCGAGCATATCGCGCGGAAGCGGACGAATGGTCCAGTCCGCACGTTGAAATTTCTTCGAACCTTTTTTGCCAAAGTGCTTTTCGAGCAGAACGCCTAGCCCGAATTCTTTGTGTCCGCAAAGGCGTGCCGCAATGAGCGTGTCGAAAAGGTTTTTCGGATGCCAGCTGTAGTCGCGGTCGAGGGAACGGAGATCGAAGTCGGTGTCGTGCATGATGATTTCTATGGCGGGATCTTCGAGTATCCGCCCGATTGGCGCAAGATCCAAGCCCTTAATGGCATCTACCACATAGACTTGGCCGCCGGCCGCGAACTGCATAAGGCAAACTCGTTGTATATAATGATGCAAGTTGCTGGCGCATTCGATATCGAACGCGATAACTTTTTCGCGCGCAAGCTTTTCCGCCATTTTGTCCAGGGCTGACTGTGTGTCTATGAACGAAAACATTATTCGATTCTCCTAGACGTGTCTTTTAGCATCTTGTTCTCAATTCTCATAGCGTTTTTCTATGAAATATATTAAAGTGGCGCTCATGAAACATAATAGAAGAAGGTCCACGGTAAAACAATTTTCAGGTAAGCCCCAATTAGGGAGATCACAGCCAGGCAAACAACGGCCAGCAAATCCGGCTCCGGTAAAACAACAGCAAAAAGCGGCTCCAGACAATCGAACGCATTTGCAGGAGATAGCGCGCCAGGCAATGGTCGATAGGAACATGCTTCCTGAATTTTCATCGAGCATTAAGCAGGAGCTGTCGAATTTCAACAAAGCGCCGGTTGCATCTGGGAGAGGGGTTCAGGATTTAAGGCACCTAATATGGTGCTCTATCGATAACGACGATTCGCTCGACTTAGATCAACTCTCCGTCGCGGAAAAGATAGATGGAGGCATGGTAAAGATCCGCATCGCCATTGCCGACGTCGATTCGCTCGTTAAAAAAGGAAGCGCCATCGACGAACATGCGCGCCACAATACCACATCTGTCTATACGGCAGCAGAAATTTTTCCGATGCTGCCCAGCAAACTTTCGAACGACCTTACTTCTCTTAACTTTGAAGAGGACAGGCCGGCCATAGTCATCGAGATGAGCATCGACGAGCGCGGCAAGGTTAGAGAAACCGGCGTTGTGCAGGCGATGGTTCGCAATCATGCCAAGCTGACCTACGACAGCATATCCGCGTGGCTTACCGGAAAAGGCCCGGCGCCCGATGCGTTGCAAAAGATAAGCGGCCTCGAAGATAATCTGCGCGTTCAGGATAAAATAGCGCAGCTTCTGCGCAAGAACCGGTACGAACGCGGTGCGCTGGACCTTGAAACCATTCAATCGCGCCCGATATTTGTAAAGGATACGATAAATTCGATGGTCGTGGAAAAGAGCGACCGTGCGAACGAACTTATCGAAGATTTTATGATAGCTGCGAACGAAGTTACGGTTCAGTTCCTGAAGGGAAAGGGATTTCCTTCCTTCCGTCGCGTCGTGCGCGTTCCAAAAAGATGGGAACGCATCGTGGAGATAGCGGCGGAATATGGATTCAGGCTTCCACCGCAGCCGAACTCCGAAGCGCTCGAGCGGTTCCTAGATAAAGAGCGTGCCGCCGATCCTTTAAGATTCCCGGATCTTTCGCTTACGGTCATTAAGCTTATCGGAAAAGGCGAATACGTCGTTGAGTTCGGAAAGGCGAAACCTATTGGGCACTTTGCGTTAGCTGTCACCGATTATACCCATTCGACGGCGCCGAATCGCAGGTATCCTGATCTTATC
>CAIPVD010000195.1 GCA_903868375.1 uncultured delta proteobacterium | reverse complement strand
GGCGTGCCTACCGCCAGAAAAAAGTTCAAGCCATGCAGATGAATCGATGAGTATCTTCATGATCTGTCTTCCTCGTCGCGAACACTGGAAACATCCATGCCATCGCAATAGCCTTTCAATTTAGATGTCGCTATCTCGGGGATCATAAAGATGACGTTATCCTTGGTATAGATTATCAGCCTCTGGCCCGGCTTTAGCCCCGCCGCCTGTCTTACATCTTTTGGTATGACTATCTGATATTTCGACGAAATAAGCCCGTATGTCATTTTACACTCCTTGTCTTACGTTTTGAGTTATTGTAATACCAGATAGGTGTTTTGTCAAACGCGAATTTTAGCGCTCCAAAACCACTCTTGCACCGCGTAGGTGCAATAAGTGCAATAAGCGGTTATGGCGATAAATGTAAGTGATGATCTATTTGCTGGTGCAAACCTTGGTGATAACTGACCTGTAGCGGGCAATAGCGAAGTCTTGGTCAATGCGAGGAGGTTTTATCGTCGTTCCGGCTGCAACTATTTTGAACGATAAAAGATCTCCGGTCGTTCCGTCAAATACCTCATCGGTCAAGGCTATGGAATTTATCCCATCGCCCTTTCCATAAAAATCGGTCCTGAAGGTCGTGCTGGAAGCGCCATCGCGATCTATCACCGCTATACCAAAATCATCGTTCAGCCACCAATCGACCTGATCTGTTATTCCGAGGCCGTTATTGGCGTAGCCGCCCAAGATAATAGTGCCGTCGGGAAGAACCACTACGCTGTTGCCGAAGCTCTGATGGCCAAGACCCATATCGATGGTGGCCTTGCCATTAACTCCGAACGAAGTATCTATGGAACCGTCCTCATTAAGCGAAAAGAGGCCTGCTCTACTTGTTTCCCAGCAGCAATTAACATGCGCTCCGCCTATCAGCTTGCCATCAAGCCCAAGAGATATAGAATATGCCCAATCGTTCCCGCCAAAATCGATAGTCGTCAGGCCATTCAAACCAAAGCCCGTATCAAGTTTGCCGTCAGGAGTGAAACGTGCGACCGCAAAATCGACATTTAGCTGCGAATCTGCCCTACTGGAATTGCCATATGCTATGATACTCCCGTCGTCTAGGACGATCAGGTCCCTTATGCCATCGTTATGATGAGTTCCCCAGCTTTCCATCACCATACCTGGATGTGGCGCTGGATCGTCAGGGCGCGAGCGCTGGCCTCCAAACGAGTTATCCAATTGACCGTTCTCATCAAAGCGCGCAAGCAGCCAAACGGGTTCAACTCCCCAACTGCCATCGTTTATCGTGTTGGCTATTCCACCAACGATAATATTTTCTTTGCCGTCATCGTCTATCTGTGTGGCAAGGGAGAACACGGCCGACCAATTACCACCTGCTACGTCAGCGGCTATAAAGGCCGATCCACCCGTTCCAAAACCAGCATCTATGCTGCCATTAGTATCCAGCCTGAATATCTCGGCCCTCATGGAACAGTCACCGCCTACCAATATCTTTCCATCAGATTGAAGTGCAAGACCATGCAACGCCCACCATTGAACTCCCCAGAATGAATGACAGCTATCGATGATGACCACGCCGTTATTGCCGAAGGAACTATCGAGAGTTCCATCCGTATCAAGGCGGACCAGCCCCAATCTTGCATCATGAACACCAACACCGCTCCAATTAACATAACCGGAGACCAATATCTTTCCATCTGCCTGCACGGCAATGGAATTGCCAAGGTCGGGCTTACCCTGTCCAAAATCCATGGAGAACAAACCAGCGTCTGCAAAATCAGGGTCGAGTTCAAGACCTATCACATTTTTACATGACTGCTCGGATGCAGATCCACTCCCCGAAGGTTGATCGCCGGTCGCTGAAGGCGCTACTGGAGCCGGGCTGGGAGACGGAGAAATATTGGCGGTATCAGTTTTTCCGGTCCCGTTTGAGCTGCATCCGCAACCTCCGGAACCGCCGAACAAGACCGAGACAACCATTGCAACAAACATTAGGCTGAAGAGCACGCCGGCCCTTAGTTTTTTCTGCATGCTAGCCTTATAGGCTTTAAGGGGACTAGATTCAACACAAAGTTTTTATTACCGATTTATCGTCGGTCGAGCGCAATGGGTGGTTTTCTGCTTGAATTGTCGAAGCAACGGTAATACTAAAATGGGGAAATGAGATCAAAAATATGCGTTTATTGTTCGTCTAGCGATGCGGTGCCTGAAGTTTACTTTGATGTCGCGGAAAAGCTCGGCACCCTTCTTGCCCAGAATGACTACGACCTTGTCTATGGCGGCGGCGCGATCGGTCTTATGGGGCAGCTGGCAAGATCCGTTCAAAAAAGCGGCGGACACGTACATGCCGTTATGCCGGAGAAACTGCATAGGCATGGCATCGCATATCTCGATGCCGAAGAGATGATCGTCACCAAAGGCATGAGGGAGAGAAAAGCCGTGATGGAGGAAAAGTCGTCCGCTTTCATCGCGCTTCCCGGAGGATTTGGCACCATCGAAGAGATCTTCGAGATATTAACTCTGAAACAATTGGCATACCACGAAAAGCCGGTGGTATTCATCAACATAAACGATTTCTTCGCTCCCATCCTACGACTATGTAAGGCGATGGAAAAAGAAAGATTCATAAAACCTGACAGCAAGAAATTATTCTATATAGCTTCCGGTCCAGAAGAAGCGCTGGAACATATTCGAACCTACATACCTCCAAAGATAGATAATAAATGGTTTGATCTAAAGAAATTGAAGTAACAAACATTGAGTTTTTTATTGCAATGCTCATTCTGCACCTGTAATATGCGGCCTGTCGATCGGTAAACAACAACAAAAGGAGGGGGTATGAAGAAGGTGCTAGTAATGATGTTGGCTCTCACGTTCACGTTCGCAATAAGCGGATACGTTCGTGGGGCAGATGAAACGGTTAAGGCAAAGGAAAAGACGACCACGGTCAACGGCGTCACGACAACAAAGGTAAATTTAAAGGATACGACTACGGGCGCCACCGCCAAAGAAAAGGTCGTAACCACAGATACGTCGACAACGACAAAGCAAGAGGTCAAGGCAAAGAATATTAAGATGAAAACCGAAGAAGTGGTTTCTCCGTCAGGCAAGGCAGGGATAGCCATGGTAGATGTTAAGAAAGGCGCTATAAAAGAAATGAACATCGAATGGAACTATCGCCAGGCAGGAACGGAATATATCACCGAATATACGATAAAAGATAAGAACAATAAGGTTCTCATGAAAGAGTTGAACCTGACACCGACACAGACAGCGATGTTAACCACCGGCACGCACAGAATCGTTAGCACCAGCCCATATACAGGTTCGGATATCCGCGACAATATTCGCGCGATCATTTTAAAGGACATACAAACAGCAACGAAGAAGAAATAGTTTAGTAACACAAATCATGCAAAAGCCCTGGAAAGGAGAAATTCTTTCCGGGGCTTTTTTCTGATTCGTTTCGTGTTCGTCATTAGAAAAAGCTCTAGTATCTTAATGGCTGCCATATTATTGACAACGCTGTAAAAAAACACCCACTCAACTCAATTCCGCTACAAAAATAACCAACAAATTCAGTCAATTGCAATAGGTAATAAGTGGCACACTTCATGCTTACATCTATGCCTGGGAGGCGGTTTATATGAAGACGAATAATAACTTTTTTAGACGACTCACGGTGACCTTGCTGGCTGCGGCGATGGGCATAGCTTTATATGCCGGTTGCAGCGGTGCAGTAGATCCAATGAGTAATGGCAAAGGTTCCACTCCAGGCGGTTCCACTACGGGAGGTATCATAGTATCCGGCAATTTGACATTATCAGCGAGCGGAATCACAGGAAGCGGAACAGCCGATGACCCTATATTGATACAAAAAGGAACACCGCTAACTTTTAGCGTTACTGATGCTAAGGGAACTGCGGTTACGGTAGATTGGGCAATTACATCGGCAACTTCCAATATAAGCAGAGGTATATCAAACGCAAGTATAAGCGCCGCACTTGGCAGCTTCAGCAGCAACACACTCACACCTCCGGATAAGATAGCGGGAAGTGGAATTGTCAATATAGTCGCGACTGCAACGGAAGATACAACAAAAGCTGCGTCGTTCTATGCAATGTTCACAGTTGCCGATGCTATTACATTCGATGCGGCCTCAACGTTCGCACCTGCAAATGGTTATTCAATAAGTAACGGAACGATGGCCGTTTCGAAAGGAATGGCAGATATCGTTTTCACACAAAATAATATCGTTGCCGGAACACCAACTACCGAAACTCTTTTGGGAACCTATTCAACAGATATCTCGACTTCGTATTCTTCTCTTCCCACGGCCGTTCCATTGTCACCGGTAATAACAGGCCTTCCTGTTTCGAGTAACCTATATGAAAAAGACGTTCATATATATGTGGATCAGGCAACGGGCAGATGCTACGCGATGGATGAGATTCAGGCCCAGTACCCCAGTTTATATGAAAGCGACAATTGCACAGATGGTGGACAAGCAATAAAATGGAACGGGCCTTATGTAATTCCTGACAATGCTTCGATCAGTAGCAGTAACACTTCAGGTCCTGGATCGTTCGATATGGCCATTGACTCGGCTGGTGTCTTGCATTTTGTATGGGTCGATCACAGAAATGACCCAAATGGCGGCGACATCTATTATGCAACATGCCAGCGTGATAGTGGCGCAGCCTCTTATACATGCGGAACGAATATCCGCCTCACCTCGGTAAACGATGCCGCCAATAGCTTTAGAAATCCTTGGATAAAGGTCAGCGGCAGCGGAGCTAGCGCGCAAATTTACATCGTTTGGTCAACGGCTACCATAGGAGATGTCTATCTGATCGTAAGCAAAAATGGCGGCGCTACGTTCAATTCGATCGCTGTGGGTAGCGGAGATTGGCCAGCTGGAATGATCCTAGATGGTAGTGGCAATCTCTACATCAGCTATAATGGCCATTTTGACATCACGAGCGATGGAGGTGATACATTCACTCGTAAAACCACTCCCGGAAATACTATGTACATGGACTCGGAGGGAACGATCTTCACTATAAATACCAGCGGGTCAAATCCCAATATAAAGGTAGATCTATACAGTAGCACCGATCAGGGTAGCACATGGAGCGCTCCGCTTGAAATACCAGGGGTCAATATCGTAACAAGCGTTGGCTATTTTGTAGCACTGACAGGCTATGGAAGCGATCTTTATGTCGCCTATCCTACGGCCGACATGCTTCAGGCATATTATGTCGTAAGCCATGATAGCGGCGCAACTTGGGGAGCTCCTGTAAAGCTGGTCGATTTCCCGGCTGGATATGATGCGAGTACCGCAGTCGAGCTTGCGACCAATGGGATATATGCCACAGCTGACGGCCTCTACGCCGTGTGGGATCTGGGCTGGAACCCCTTCTTTACATTTTGCGATCTGAACGACTCATGCAGGATTAGAACCAATATAGGCCCGACATTGCCCAACAGCTCGGCACAATTAATCGCCACAGGTAAGAACGCGACCGGACATGACAGTTATGGAATGATATGGTCCGATGCTAGAAACGGAAATTACGATATCTATTATTCTTCGAACGAGTTCGGCCTAAACGCTTCTACAAATGGAAACCGCGTGACCACCAGCATTTATAACGACACATTGCCGAATGCCGCAATAGGCCCTGACGGTTCTATTCATGCAATATGGTTCACGACCGAGATCCCTCGAGACAATTGGTTTAATCTAGGCAATTTTTATTACTCAAAGAGCACGGACGGCGGAACAACATGGGAAGAACCTACAAAGTTGACGAACGATCCAACACCTTTACTTGGTACGGGCGCAATATCGCTCATAGCCGTGGATGATCTGAATCGTGTTCACGTTGCGTGGGCCGATAATCACACCTGCGTTAAAAAGGATTGTCAATTTAATATGAGCACCTATTATCGAAGACTGGAGAACGGAACATGGTCGGACGTTGTGGACCTGACCACACTGGGCCTGAACATCAGTACATCTCTTATAACCGCAACGGACGGAACGGCTTATCTCGGAAACCAGGAATTAACTGCCTGGAATGGTACTGCTATCGAAAGACTGAACCTTATAAAGATATCGACCGATGATCCGGCAAGCTTTCAGACGATCACCATTGGTAACGGCTACGTAGTGCCGGTCGGTGAATCAGCCATAATCTCCTACTATTTAAGGTTTACTATCGACCGTTTCAACCGCATTACTGCATCCTGGGTAAAGGCCATGGTCATGGGCGATAGCAGGTACGCGGCTATTCCGCTGGATATTGCAGGCAACGGCATCTACTACGCCAGGAGTATGGACAATGGTGCGACATGGTCAACGCCGGCACTGGCTACCACTCCATTCGCTCCGGGAACAGGTGCAGCGCTAACAACTTCTCAAATGATGACGGATGAAAATGGAAGGGTCTACATTCTTTACGGGCAAGGAACTGGCACGCCAGTGGATCTCAATAATCCTGCACTTATGCTTGTTAATATGGGCGCCTATATTGCGATCGGTGAGTGACAATCATTTAATAGCCGATGCCTGCCGGGGCTTATATCCCGAACGTCAATTGATACGCAATGTATCCGGAAAATAGTATGGGCCCTTTAATTCCGCGTCCCGCAGTGAGCATTAAATGATGGTTATCTGTTATATCCAGAACAAGCCCGGTGTTGAAGTTCAATTGATTCTCGGAATCCGTATCCGGCTTCGTGCGATAATACATCTCAGATCCAAAGGCAAGATTCGGGAATAGCATGTATTGCAATTGCCAACCGGTGAACCAAAAGTTCTTATGCGCAACGCCAGCATTCACCCAATAACCGCCACCGCCATAGGAACTCCACCGCCCTATTTTCTTTTGAAGCCAAAGCGGGAAGAAAATTTGGGCGTTACCATTACCGAGGCCTTTATCCGAATTTCCACTCGGCACCTCGACTAGAGGAAACACGCCTATCATCGGACGAAGGTTCGTTTCCTGAATGAACCGATATTTTGCGCCAAGTTCCATATCGCCAAATCCGAACTGCGTATTTTCATCGCCCGCCTTTGAATACGCGTGCGACATTATTAAATGAAGCTGCAAATTTGGGGCGGCTCCATAATTGATCTCGGCATGAGGAGCCGTTCCCGTCCAGCTTCCATTCTTATGCATTGTTTGTGATGCGAGGTAAAGCTCCATGTGGCGATACGGCACCGGCTCCGGATCGTCGGTTACGTACGGCGGCCCTGCGAATGCCAACGCAGACATAAAAAACGATACGAAAGTAATTGCTAAGCAAATTTTTTTCATGTCATTGCTTAAACATATCGCCACAATTGAAGCTACCAAAATAATCAAAGTCTCCGCCGGAGCATCTTGCCGCATAATAGGCCTCTGCATAAGACAGAAATTTTCTTGACTATAAACTCTTAAAAGTTCATTAAAAAGTAGATGGAAGAGAACCTTTCTAGGCGCTCGTTTTTAAAAAAAGCGGTCGGCATTGTTGTAGGCCTAACTGCGGCATCGTCTGCTGCACCGATCGTCAGATATTTGATCCCAAAGTTGTCTAAAGAAGGCGATAATATTTTAACAAATGCGGACGGCGAACCGATGAACGAAAAAGATATCGCAGAAGGCTCGTCGTTCGTCGGTTCTTCGGCGTTTGGCCCGACCATCGTCGTTAGAAATGCGGGAAAGCTAATCGCCTACTCCGCCGTATGCACGCACCTTGGATGCCTGGTTAAGTGGCAACAGAACGACGATACATTTTTGTGCCCGTGCCACGCCGGAAGATATGACATTAATGGAAAGAATATCTCCGGCCCGCCGCCAGCGCCGCTTCCGAAGTACAGCGTAACAATCGATGCAAGCGGACATATATTGCTGGGAAAAGTATGATAAAAAAGATCATCGACGCCATAGATGAGCGTATCGGCATACGCGCAGACATCAAAGAGCAGTTGACCGAATATATGGTCCCTTCTCGCATGAACTTCTGGTATTCGCTTGGCGCCGTTCTTCTCGCCATTTTCACAATAGAGATAATGACCGGCATACTTCTTCTCATTAATTACATTCCATCGGTCAAAGAGGCGTTCGACAGCGTTGCTCTTATAACCGGAACCATTCCATTCGGATGGCTGGTGAGGCGAGTGCATGTATTAGGCTCTTATCTGTTCATCATCACCTTATTTCTCCACATGATCTCGGTGCTTTTTATGGGCGCTTATAAGAAACCGCGCGAGATACAGTGGTTCCTTGGCTGCATGATATTTGGCGCCGTAATGTTCACGTGCCTTGCCGGATATCTTTTGCCGTGGAGCCAGCTCTCTTATTGGGCAACAACGGTCGGGACCAATTTTCCAAGCTCAATTCCCGTAATAGGCGGCTTCATGGTGCATTTAGTAAGAGGCGGAGAGCTGGTAAGCCAATCCACGTTAAGCAGATTCTTTACGCTTCACGTCGTCGTTATTCCGCTGCTCCTGATTTTTTTGATCGGTGCCCACATATTTGCGATGCACCGAACGGGCGTTTCTAATCCGCCGTGGACGACCGACACGACGAAGATACCCTTCTATCCCAAATTCTTTTTAGGCGATCTAACGATCATCTATATATTTTTGGCGATACTTTTCTTTTTCGTCTTCTTCTTCCCGCAGATCGGCTTTCCGCCCGATACACTAGTCCGCGCCAATCCGCTATTAACGCCTGAACATATAAAGCCCGAATGGTATTTTCTTGGCAGTTACCAGGTCATAAAGATCATCCCGAACAAATTTTTAGGCATTTCTCTTCAGGGCGTTATCGTCGCTTTGATATTTTTACTTCCGGTTATAGACAGATGCGAAGAGCGCCGCGTCTGGAAAAGGCCTATATTCGCATCGTGCGTGATTTTCGCGGTTGTCGCCTACGTTGTATTAACGATCTGGGGAAGCTACTCATGAAAAAAACATTACTTCTTATCTCTGCAATGCTTTTGCTTTTTGCCGCTAGCGGTATGGCCAAAGAGCAACCCTATCCTATATGCATAAAGTGCCACGTAAAGCAGGCGGCAGATTGGAAGCAAAGCATTCATTACGAGAACGGCACATACTGCAACAACTGCCACGGCGGCAATCCAAACGATGCGGCAACGGCAATGAGCCCGGATTTCGGTTTTATCGGGGTGCCCAAGAAGAAAGATATCCCGGCCCTCTGCGGCAAGTGCCATGTGGGGGTCGAAAAGAATTATCTGATGAGCGTGCACAACATCGCAAAGAACGAGAACGGCCCCGAATGCGCGACCTGCCACACTTATCACAAGCAGAAAAAGGCGAACATTTCGTTATTTTCGCGGGACCTTTGTGGAAAGTGCCATGAATACGACCGCGCGGAGCGCATCAAGAACGCGATGATAGCAACGGAAAATATCGTGGGCGACCTGGATTCGCGAATAGACGATCTTAATTCAAATGGCTATAATATTGCTGGCATAAAGAGCATCTTCTTCTCTGTAAGGAACCGGTTTCACTCGCTAACTCACGTTGTAGATGTGAAACTTATTGAAGGCGAAACGTCGAACATTCAAGATAATCTTTCAAAAGTAGATAAAGATGTCAGAGTCCTTGAGAAGAGAGAAAGCTCACGCAAAAAATTCGGGGTCGTATTTATAGGCCTTCTTCTTGCGGGGGCTCTGGCAGTCGCTCTCTATCGGCGCGTACTTTAACGAACCTGGAAGCGAATATCGACAATTCATATAAGATAACCATCGGCACACCCATCATAAGCTGGCTCGCGACGTCCGGCGGCGTGAAAATAGCCGCGATGATAAAGATTATGACGATCGCGTGGCGCCTGTATTTGGCAAAGATCTCGGGGCTTGCTATCCCAAGCCATGTAAGAACCGCCATCGCAACGGGGAGTTCGAACACAACGCCGAAGCAGGCAAGAAAGGTCACCACAAAATCGAAGTAGTTCGATATCGTCCAATCGGGCGCGATCCCCATCTCGACCGTATAGTTATAGAAGAACGAGATCGCAGCAGGAAGGACCACAAAATAGCAGAATGCCATGCCGATAAGAAAGAATGCGAATGCGGAGCCGCTAAAAATGAGAACGTATCTTCGCTCGTGCGTATATAGCGCCGGGGATACGAATCGCCAGAGCTGATAGGTTATCCAAGGAAGCGCCAAGGCAAGACCAACAAGAAATGCCGCCTGCATAGACATCTGAAAGGTATCGCCAGGGCTTAAAGAACGAAGAGCGGAGGTAAGCGGCACGTTAAGTGAAACGAGCAGATCTAAATACGGCTTGGTTAATATCTTGAAGAAAACGGAGATGAAAAAAAATGAAACAGCAAATCCAGCGCCGAGGCCCAAGAGCGCCTTTAGAAGCGCGCCGCGCAGTTCTTCAATGTGATCTATGAAGTTCAATCTTTTTTGTCGTCTTTATTTGCTTCGCTCATCCCCTTTTTGAACTCGTTGATGCTTTTGCCAAGCGCACGAGCCAGTTCAGGAAGTCTTTTGGCGCCGAATAGCACCAGGACAAGGGCTAAAACAAGTAATAATTCGGTCCATCCAATTCTCATAATGCCTCCAATGTGAATTCACATCTATACAATATCGTCACAGGCCTACTGAACCTTGATCGAATCGACGAACGCGTTCAGATCCTCGTCGCTACCCTTGAACGGTGGCATGATCTTCGGGGGATTCTTTAAT
>CAIPVD010000194.1 GCA_903868375.1 uncultured delta proteobacterium | reverse complement strand
GCGCTCTCTATGGCCGCCTTGCAAATATCGACGCTAACGCCCAAGTTCATAAACCCGTGTTCATCCGGCGGCGTCGTTTGAATAAGGCAGACGTCGATAGGAACTAATTTTTTGCGGAAAAGGCTCGGCACCTGTTGAAGAAAAACGGGCGAATAGTCCGCTTCGCCAGTATTCACCGAATCGCGCGTCGTCTTGCCGATAAAGAACGAATTATGCCGAAAGTTGGATTTGAATTTCTTTTCCGTGTATGGCGCAACGTCGAGCGTCCAAACATGGAAGACCTCGGCATCGAAAAGCGCCTTTGGATGATTTTCTACATAGTTGACCAGCGCCTGAACCAGGTACTGCGGCTCTCCGCAGCCGGTGCTGATAAAAATGGTATCGCCTCGGTGAATATGGCTAAAGATATGCTCTTCAGGAGCGAACTTCTCCGCATATTCCCTTTTGATCTCTTCCAACCTCTTGAAATCTTTAAATAAGGTCATAAGTTCATGAATTCGAGGGCACTTTTACAGCGCATCGAAAAAGAATGCAAGATGAGAAATTTTTTTAATTTGCGAAATTTATCTTGAAATAATACTTCGCACACGCTATACGACACTCCCAACAAGGAGAATAATTTATGACAACATCAAACAAAGTCGGCGCCTGCGATCTCAAGGATTTTTTACAATCCGTTTATAATCTAACATGCGATGACAGTCAGTTGAATGATGGTTATCATCTCTTAACTTGTCGTAACGAAAACACGGTGCCAAAAGAGGTAAAGTTCTTATTCGGTAAGGACACATATAATGCCGCTGGCATGGCATATGATATTGCTTGTCAGACCAATAATGATGATGCAATCTCGTGCCACGAAGCAGGCAACAATTTCAGTTTTTATTTGAAGAACTCTCCAAGCGGCCTTGAACTTACGAACGGTCACATTGTGAGCTGTGCTAGCGAATATAATGGCGATGTCATGCCAGAAAAAGTTCAACAGCTTTTACACATAATTCACAGCGATCATCCACGCCTTAAAAGTTTTTGGGTTCCTTGTACCTGGTAGTTTGAGTCACCAAGAAAGGTTTTATTCAGAATATCATTTTTAATACTTACATCCATCAGAATAGTAATCACCTTCCCCTAGCAATAACTGACGTATTCCTGTTATCAAAGTCATGTCAGGAGAATCTTTATCGATCCTAAATGACAATACTGTCGAATTTAAACCAGTATCTCCATATCTGTCACTAGTCTCTACAAGAGTGCCATTAGCATAAGTATTGGAAAAACGAAATTTGCTTTGTATCACATCATGTATATGTATATCAATTTTTCCGTCTTTACGATTAATATCAATACTCCTCATCGTCCTAAAAGACCTGGGTGTGCTGAAAGTGTCTTCACTTAATAAACCATCATAATCAGAACATTTTTTATAATCTGAGTGGGAGCGCAAAGGAAGAATTGAGGCATCACTATCTAAGATTTCTAATTTACCATAAAACATCTTGACCGCATCGCTCACAGTTTGTACGAATAAGACAGAAGGAAAGTAACCTTTAGCGTTGTCATGAAGATCATCAACACTTGCACTACTAGTGAAAGGTGCCATATTATCTGGGACATCTTTATAACATGACACTTTATTATATAATCTTATT
>CAIPVD010000193.1 GCA_903868375.1 uncultured delta proteobacterium | reverse complement strand
GAGTTATTCCATGCATTCGAGGCCCGTGAAGGACAAAACATTGCACTGCACCGGAATGCGCGCCGATTCAAAATAACCGTAGGCCCATACAAGGTTTATCCTGCCAATGCCAATGTTGCCATTGGCCCGATCAGAATCCGTGAGGCAACGATCGAAGATCACATCGATCTTTTAAAACAGCTGTGCTGGAAATATGAAACGGACGATCTCCAATTTGCCATTGCGGCACATGAAAACAATAGGCCTCTCATTTTATTGGAATAGCCGGCGCGGGCTGGCGTAGTCGCTCGGAACCTTCGGCGGCATCTTTTAGGGCGGCTCCCGTTTCTTTTGCCGATACCAGCTGTGTTAGGATGGAGATCCATAACCGCGTGTCGGCAGCTATCTGCTTACTGGCCTTGGTATGATCAACTCTATAAAAACAGGTTAATGCGCGTTTGAATGATTTTTGCGGGTTGTCCGGATCTATCCACAATTTTCCCGCGGCATACCATGCCTTAGCCGCAGCCATTCCGGTGTGTTCGCCGGCGATCTGTTCCTGCATCTCCGCCGCTTGGGCAAGCTGGCCCTGCTGCTCCAATTTGTCTGCCTTCGTTGACAATTTGCTTACCGCGCATCCCATGAATAGCATTGAACCTATCAGGACTCCGCTTATAAATTTATATTTATTCATATTGCTAATTCCTTTTTTTGAATTGGAAGTATTATCCTAAAACGTGCACCCCTTCCCATCTCCGATTCTGCTTCGGCCCTACCACCGTGAGCGATCGCTATTTCACGAACTATAGCAAGTCCAAGCCCAGCGCCGCCTCGCGCCTGGCCCTCCGCGACCTTGATCTGATAAAAGCGTGTAAATATACTGCCAAGTTCTTCGGGGGCGATCCCCGGCCCATCATCTGTCACCTCCAAAACAACTTCTTCCCCTTTCAATTTTCCGGTCACATCGATCCGTCCACCGGCTGGCGTGAACTTAAAGGCGTTGCCAACAAGATTTCGGAGAGCCTGGCCCACCCTTTTTATATCTACAACGGCCGCAGGCAATTCGGAAACGGTCCACGTAAAAGCAATTTTTTTCTCCGTCGCCATATGCTCGAACGGCTTTAGAAATGCGGCCAGCTCCTCCGCCATATTCGCAAGAGCTGGGTCGATCTTAAAGGTCCCGGCATTTGCGCGAGCCACGTCAAAGAGATCTTCCGTCAACCCCTGAAGATTCTGTGTTTCACGAACAATGAGTTTTAAATAATTAGATTTGTCATCTTCCGAACAACCGGCCGGAGGGTTGACTAGCAGGTCCGAATATCCCCTAATAATCGTCAAAGGCGTTCGCATCTCATGTGTAACCAGCGACACGAACTCTTTTTTGATCTGTTCTGCTTCCGCCAAGCGCATGCTCATGTTGTTGAAGTTTTTCATAAGGTCGCCAAGCTCGTCGTTGCGTAGCGGTACGATCTGATGTTCGAAATCGCCTTTTGCCACATAGTCGGTGGCACGAGTCAACATTCTTAAAGGGCGAAGGACGTATCTGCGCATACCCCAAACCAAGCCTAGTCCGGTCAGTATCAGCAGAGAAACAAAGACCACCAAATTCTTATGTGTCTGTTGAATGGCTTTTTGGATCTTCTGAACGCGTTCAAACGAGATCGACCGCCGCACATCTTCCATTCCCGTAATGGTCTGGCCCAGATCGCTTAAGAGCGGCAAGACCTTCCTCTGAAAGATCGAACCAACAAGGCTCGGGTGATATTTCATCCGCTCCAACATTGAAACTATCGTGTTCCAATCGGTTTCAATCTTATCGATGAACGGATATTCTTCGGGGAGGGCCGTTTTTCGCAGTTCTTCCATAGAAAGAGCCACCATATCGAGCTTTGCACCTGCAACAAGAGCAGAGGCTTGTCCGGCCATGGCCATACGTGACGCCTTAACCGCCTCATCGACCTGCTGCCTAACGCTTCCTAAGTCACGAATTACGGGGCTATCCTGGCTGATGACCGCACTGGCTTCAAGTGTAACGAATGTGAAGACGCGAGCGGTAAGATATGTCGTAATGCCGAAAAAAAGCACCGCACTGAAATATATAAGGCCCAATCTAAGGCGTAAGTTCAGGCGTGGTTTCATTGCGCATCGACAATATCATCATTTTTTTTCGCGCACAAGGTCATTTGAGGAACAGTTCTTGAATCAACTTGCTAACGCCTGTCCCCTTTTCCGCCGAATATGGGATCAGTTTGTGAACGCCGACCAACGCTTCAAGCTTTTGAAGTTTATTTTTAAGTTCCGACTTTTTTATTTTGTCTATTTTGTTGGCGACTATGACAATATTCTTTTTTATTCCTTCCAAGGCGTAGAGCATGTCCAAATCGTCCTTTGTTGGCCCTATATTTGCG
>CAIPVD010000192.1 GCA_903868375.1 uncultured delta proteobacterium | reverse complement strand
CGCAAGACGCCAACCCAGATCGCCTTGCAAGCTTATAAGACCCGACTCGCCCAAGCGACGGCCGACCTTCAGGAACGGATTGCGGCCGGCGACGTGACCCCGAGGCCCCGCCGCAAGCTGGAACTGGATTCCGAGGCGCAGCGCGCCAAAGCCGCCCATGAATCGGTCAAGCGCAGGTTCGCCGAGATGGTACTGGCCAAACGCCTGCAAAACCGATCATGGTGGGTGAAAACGATGGATTGGACCACCAAAGCCCGCCGCGCCGGAGTCCTGTCGTCTCCCCTGATCCTGCCCAAGCTGCTCTCCGCTGGCGCACAACGCCTGGCAAGCCTTCCCATCGAGGATTCGGTTGCGTGGGGATTGCGTCGGCTTCCGGGTATAGGCGAAATCGCCCGCCGTTCCCAAACGCCATTGCAACTGATAAAGCGATGTGCTGCTGGCTAAAGAAAAGAACTCGCCGCCGTCTGGAGTCGGCCTGAAATTTATTACGGAAAAACGGTCGGTGCTGGAATACGCGGAAGAAAGGGTAATAAATAACGAAGATAGAATTGCGCAGAGAATTAACTTTCTTCCTGTCATCATCCCCCCCCAACTTTAATTACCTTGCAACGCAAATACGTGCGATGAATTGCTTAAGATATAAAGGACGCTTCCTTCAAGTATCGGCTTGCCGAACGTTCCCTTGCCCAAAAATCTTTTATATTTAATTTCACCGGTTCCCGAATCGACAATATATATCTTATCCGTAGTCGATGCAACAAATATAACACCGTCTTTATATACAGGTTGCGAAATTTCCAGTTCATTTAAGTTACGTTCCCAGCGCTGTACGCCGGAAGCCTTATCTAGCGACGCCAAAACACCGTTTCCAGTTGTGAAGATATGATCTCCATCGGTTGCCACCGCATTCGCACCGCCTTTATCGGCCAACCAAACGGATCTGCCGTCACTTGCGCCTAAAGCGAACGTCTTTCCGCTGACCGATGCAACATAAATTATGCCGTCGATTATCAGCGGAGTTGAATCTACGTCGATGAACTGCGAGCTTTTATTCGAAAGCTGTTTCGACCAGACAACGCTTCCGTCAGATGCATTGTAACAATAGAACATCCCGTCGCCATACCCCACATATATGTTACCGTTATAAAGAACGGGCGAAGACGTGCCTTTAATGGTCATCGAAGGCAAAGTGCCTACGCGGGTCGTCTGCCATTTTATTCCGGTACCTATTTTATTTAGCGCAACGATCTGCTTAAGTGCCGTCGAAAAATAGACCGTATCTTCCGTTACTATAGGCTTAGATGATATCTCCACGCCGGTATCGACCTGCCATTCTATCTTTCCCGTCGCCTTGTTAAGGCAGTAAACGTTACCTTTTCTATCGGCGACATAAAGTTCGTCGCCATCTGCAGTTGCTTCTCCGTATATTCCGTCGATAAGTTTTGTGTTCCAGATCTTATGCCCGTTCTCTAACTTTAGGGCATAAAAAATACCTTTGGCGCTGCCGACATAGAGGACGCCGTTATCTATCATGGGCGATGCAAGCTGATAAGGGCGCCGCCTGAAGATATTTTCTTTTTTAAGTTTTGTGGTCCACTTAACGTGGAGCGGAGGCTGCAAAGCGAGTTTATCCGCTACGGCATAGGAATCGATGCCCGCACATAAAGTTAATATTGCAGTTAATAAAAAAAGGATGGATCGTTTCATTTAGTGGTCGCAGCGAGCCATATTAATTGCTCTTTGCTCTTTTCCTTTAGTTCTGGTGTTGATACCGCATCGTCTTTGGCAAGAGCCGTAAAAATTTGCTTTGCCTCGTCTGACTTGCCGGCTTCTAGGTACGCCAGGGCGGCGTTATAATAGCTGATCCCCTTCGTCATGTTCTTCGGGTCTTTATATGCCTTTAAATATTCTTCTGCGGCGCCGGCTGCGTCTTTATTTGCGAGCTTTGCGGCCGCCACGTTATGCATGCCTGCAATTTTAAGCAATGAATCGCCGGATTTCGCAACCGGCATATAAGAGTCGATCGCCTTCTGATAATCGCCCTTTGCGTAATATAGGTCGCCTAGTTTAAGACGAGCCACCTCTGCCACACCGGTGCGCGGATAAGATGAGATAACCTTATTATATGCCGCGACCTGGTCATCGCTCCCCGGCGCTAATTTGCCTGCGCTATAAAACATCTCCTTCGCTTTTTCGTCGCGCCCGCCCATAAATGATGAGATGGCTATTACGACGACGGCAAGCAACGCAACCGATCCGATCCCTGCCAGGACCAGGCGCCAGTTCACGTTGAACCACTGGTGCGCGTGTTCGAGCCACGTGTACATTTCGGCAGAAAACTTCTCTTTTTCCCTTGGTAGTCTTTTATATGTTCCCATAGTGGCGATTGAATTAACACAAAGGGACAAATAATGTCAAAAACATTTGATTAATTTCTGTTCACGATCCTAATCGAAGAATCCGAAGCCTTCAAATTAATATGAGTTGGTTCTACTTTTTTTAATCAAGCGGTATTATGGGTGTGTTACTCGTAAGCAACCAAATCAGTTGCCGAACAATTTGATTGTAACATCTTTATACCATCTGGCTGCATCTTTATCTACTGCCGCTATCATTCTTAAGCAGGCAAGTTTCTTAGGATCATATCCATAATGTTCTAAATCATTGGCAAATGACATGCCCAAACCACCTAGTAATATTGCAAGAATACGTTTTTTTTCATAAGGATCGGCTGTCGATTGCATTCTATCTATTAACAACCTAACCGCATGAGATCCGCCCTTTGCTGCATTTTCACGCAGCGCCTCGACAGCAAAATTTATCGCAGCCTCCCTATCCGATCTTATTTTTACCCAAAAAGCTTCGATCACTTGAGTATTACTTTTCAAGGCTAACTCGACATAACTCGCGTTATCTCGTTGATGATCTCTAACATCTAATTTTCCCCTGTTATACTTGATACCAACCATTTCATAGAGCCTTTGCTTGGCCAGTTCATCCTTTTTTGCTACGTTTACAAGCGTCCAAAATATTTTTTTACTTAGATGAGCCAGTTCAACCAGTTCATCCAATGCCGATACATTGTGATGTCGGCTATAGGCCGTTTCTAATATGACGGTATAATCTAGATAATCATTCCGTGAAACATCTACAGACCATCCACGGTGTATTCCGAAAAAATTCAGGTCTCTTATTAGGCTAGCGGCAACAACCTTATCATCGAATAGAATATTTTGTGTAAAGATCCAATAACCATCAGGGCCTGCTAAAAGTCTGTGCAGTTCTGCTTTTGCATCTGCATTTCCTGCTAAAGCAAGATCAACGAGCTGTGCGGGAGTTCTTGTACCAGCGTTAACCGGTCCGCTTCCTATCATCTGAAACTTTCTGTCATTCGATGGGTCGCCTACTAGCGTCGCAAGTCCCAAGCCATTTTGGTCGACAACTGTTGCGGCTATTGACGAAAAAGGCTTAGCAACGTTCATTGCATCATCTATCACGCTGGCGTCTGCCGCAAATTGAGATAACGATGAAGCAACGCCTGTAATATTGCCCAGCGCGCCAAACAACAATTGTTGCTGATATATATCTGTAGCCGGCACTCCAACTGCTGGTGTGGCCAGAGCTCCGGCATATGCCGTCGCACCGGTAAAAACTTGCGTTGGATTAAAAGTAACTGTTCCCATAATATTCCTCCTGTTGGGTAGTATATCGACATCTTGCTGAATAAGTTGCTAACTTTTTTAAGGGATATTTGCATTTTTTATAATGCACCATATGGCCACTTATAACCACCTTTACCACTCCCGCGGTGGTAATTAGTCTTCGCTTGCTTCGTTACGTCTTATCTTAATACAAAATATAGCTCGCTCGAAATACCGCAATCACCACACACTCATATCTCCTAGCTTTCCACGCAAAATGAAATCGTCCCTATATTGTTTTTGCGAGTTGTAAAACTTTTGGGTGACGCCGAACGGGGCGCCCCAATTTGCGCCAGCAGCCAAACATCCAAAGAATCGCCGTGTGCAATGAAAATCTGTTGGCGATGCCTCCATTT
>CAIPVD010000191.1 GCA_903868375.1 uncultured delta proteobacterium | reverse complement strand
TAATTGAACGGTTGATGAAAAACTTAACAACTTGTGAGGCGTTATCAACAGTCACATCGATTGTCTTATCAAGAAGATGTGAACAAATAGAGGTGATGGGAAACATATATAAATAAAGGGTTTGAAGTAGTTATCAACATATCAACAGGGCCCTACTACTACTTCTACTATCTTAATTTATATAGAACATAATAGCAATCAAAGGAGAGACCATGGAAATCAAAATTCAAAAAGAGTCTTTAATAAATGGATTGTATCTTACTCAAAGCGTGATCGAGCATCGATCGACAATGCCAGTTCTTGCAAATGCGTTGGTGGAAGCGAAAGGAAAGACCGTAACTTTTACGGCGACCGATTTGCAGGTAGGTATAGTTGTAAAACAACAGGCAGATGTTGGAACACCAGGAAAAGTTCTAGTGCCGGTTAAAAATCTCTATGATATCGCGAAGGAATTGCAGAACGATATAATATCCATAAAATCGGTTACTAATAATTGGCTAGAAGTGACATGTGGTAAATCTAAATTTAAGATCATGGGCGCAGCGACGGATGATTTTCCATCTCTTCCCGCGAGTGAAGGCGCAGAAGTTGCGTTCGATGCAAAGACATTTATGGAAATGTTAGATAAGGTCTCTTACGCGATGTCGAACGATGAAACAAGATACACACTCAACGGCGTTTTCTTAGAACAAGTAAGTATCGGCGGAAAACCAAGCTTAAGGTTAACCTCAACAGATGGCCATAGGCTTTCCTATACGCAGCGGCCTATTAAGGCAGCAATTAAATTACCAAAGGGATTGATAATACCGAAGAAGGCGGTTTGGGAGATAAGCAAGATACTAAAAGATGTTGAAGGCGATTTTACCTTACTTTTGGGAGATAAGACGATCTCCGTTCAGACAAAGACGGCTACGCTTGTCTGCCGACTAATAGATGGACAATTCCCTCCGTATGAGCAGGTAATTCCAAAAGATTATAATAGGGTCGTATCAGTCGATAAGCAACAGCTTGTTCAATCGCTTCGAAGGGCCGCGCTTGTTGCAAATGAAAAGTCGAAAGGCGTTAAGTTCGCGTTTTCGCCAGGTAATTTAGATATTTCGTCGTCAAATCCAGACATTGGGGAATCGAAAGAAGAGCTCGCCTGCATATATAAAGGTGAAACCTTTGAAGTAGGTTTTAACGCCACATATTTCCTTGATATCTTGAACATTTTGCAGGACGAAAAGGCCATTTTAGAGCTTAAAAACGACACCTCCCCGTGCGTTATAAGGTCTGAATTTGACAAGGGATTTTTGTCGGTTGTCATGCCTATGCGAATCTAGCCTCTTCTAGCTTTACATTTCCAATTCTTTTTGTTATTTCACGCCACAACTATGGCAGAAAAGAAAGATACAAAAACAAAAGAAAAAGAAGATGTTAGCGGTTCCGTAAAGAAGGGCCATTCTTATAACGCCTCATCCATTAAAGTTCTCGAAGGACTTGAAGCGGTCAGAAAACGCCCAGCAATGTACATCGGTTCGACCGGGGTTTCTGGCCTTCATCATCTTGTCTATGAATTGGTAGATAACTCGATCGATGAAGCCTTGGCCGGTTATTGCACTCACATCGACGTCACAATACACATCGATAATTCCGTAACGGTTTCAGACAATGGAAGGGGAATTCCCGTCGATATGCACGAGACCGAAAAGGTTTCTGCGGCAGAAGTTGTCATGACGAAACTTCATGCCGGCGGCAAGTTCGAGCATAGCGCATATAAAGTTTCCGGAGGCTTGCACGGCGTTGGGGCATCCGTTGTGAACGCGCTTTCGGAAGTTTATCGTTTAGAAATTCGCCGCAATGGAAAGTTGTACGAACAAACATACAAACGCGGAACGCCAGTTGCCCCACTTAGAGAGTTCGGTAAATCCGACAAGACAGGAACTAAGGCAACGTTTAAACCGGATCACGAAATATTTGAGATAACGGAATATAATTTCGATACGCTTTCGCAAAGGCTGCGCGAGCTCGCGTTCTTAAATAAAGGCGTTACGATAACTATCACGGACGAAAGAAGCGATAAGAAGCACGAGTTTAATTACGAAGGCGGAATAAAAAGCTTCGTCGAGCATCTGAACCAAAAGAAGACGCCGCTTCATAACGAGGTTATCTATTTCGAGGCGCAAAAAGACGACATCGTTGTAGAAATTGCGATGCAATGGAACGACGGCTATAACGAAAACATCTTCACGTTCGCAAATAATATAAATACGCACGACGGCGGAACGCATCTGGTCGGATTTAAATCGGCGCTAACTCGCGCGGCGAACCAATTCGCCAACTCAAGCGACCTTCTAAAGAAAGTCTCTGAACCGCCCGCCGGCGAAGATATCAGAGAAGGACTAACAGCGGTCGTATCGGTTAAGATCCCGAACCAGCAATTCGAAGGCCAAACGAAAGGAAAGCTTGGCAACTCGGAAGTAGAAGGAATAGTCAAGCAGGTCGTTTACGAAAAACTCCTCGCTTATTTCGAGAGGAATAGCAGTGTAACTAAAAAGATACTCACCAAGGCGATAGATGCGGCAAGGGCAAGAGAGGCTTCACGTAAAGCGCGCGATTTGGTCAGAAGAAAATCGGCGCTCGAGGCGGGCACACTTCCTGGTAAACTTGCCGATTGCCAAGAAAGAGATCCTAAAAATTGCGAACTCTATATCGTCGAAGGAGATTCCGCCGGCGGAAGCGCCAAACAAGGGCGCGATAGAAGGAACCAGGCAATTCTGCCTCTCAAAGGTAAGATCTTAAACGTTGAAAAGGCGCGCTTCGATAAGATGCTAACAAACGAAGAAATTCGGACGATGATAACCGCGCTAGGTATTGGAGTTGGCGAATCTGCCGAAGGCGACAAGCAGCGCGACATATCAAAACTGCGTTATCATAGTATCATTATCATGACAGACGCCGACGTCGACGGCTCGCATATACGAACGCTGCTTCTAACTTTCTTCTATCGTCAGATGCCGGAAGTTGTTGCTAACGGGCACTTGTTCATTGCGCAACCGCCGCTTTACCGTGTGAAAAAGGGAAAGGTCGAAAAATATCTGAAGGACGATACGACGATGGAAGATTATCTTATCGACCTAGGCGTTGAAGGCGTAAAGGTGAAGGCAAAGTCGAAAGAGCTCGCAGGCAAAACGCTTGGTAAGCTGGTTAAACAACTTATCAAATACGATAAGCTGCTCGACGTAGTAAAAAAACGGATGGATTCGCGCATCGTTGATGTGCTTGTAACGGTAAGCGGTATAACTCCGGAAATATTAGAAAAGCCGAAAAAGATCGATGAAGAGCTCGATAAAATAGCCGAACACATTGGCGAAGTCTTCCCCGAATTTGGCGATTTTACGGTAGACGTTATGGCGGACGAGGAGCATCAGAGCAATAAGATCGTATATAAAACTTTGCAGCACGGTTTTCAGCGCGTGACCGTTATAGACACAGACTTTCTTGAATCGGCAGAAGTTGCGGAATTGAAAAAGCTTCGAGAGGCATTTAAGGAAGTAGGCGGTGGCCCGTACGTTATCGAAAAAGAAGACAAGAAGGAAACGTTCAAGTTCCTGCGCCCGATAAGAGAATATGTTTTAAAAGAAGGAAAAGAAGGCCAAATGATCCAGCGTTACAAAGGCCTTGGAGAAATGAATCCCGAACAGCTTTGGGAAACGACGATGAATCCGGAAAGCCGCACGTTATTGCAGGTGTCGGTCGAAGACGCGGTCGAGGCGGATTCAATATTTACGATACTTATGGGCGACGCGGTTGAACCGCGCCGCGAATTCATAGAACAGAACGCGTTGAACGTCCGTAATTTGGATATTTAGCGGAGGGAAATTATGTTAACTCCCGAGCAGCGTATTCGTCAACTTAGAGCCTATCTTGTAAATCAGCGCTATGTGCAGGTTGCCTATCTTTTTGGTTCCGCCGCAAAAGGAACGATGGGCCCGCTTTCCGATGTCGATGTAGCCGTCATCTTCAATTCTCCACAGGATAATTGGTACGAAAACCGCCTGAAATTAATGGAAGGGCTTGTTTGGATCTTTGGCGTTCAAAAGGTCGACGTCGTTGTTTTAAATAACGCCGAGCCGGTACTTGCCCATAGGGTTGTCTTTGAAGGCCAGCCTATCTTCGTGCGCGACGAAGCGTTGCGCATTCGCACGGAGAAAAAAGTTTTGGGTGCATACCTTGATACCGCGTATTTGAGACGCGTGCAGAGGGCGTCGATCAAGGAGCATATCAAAGAAGGAGAATACTTTGGTTGATGCCGACATCATTGCCCAGCGACTGG
>CAIPVD010000190.1 GCA_903868375.1 uncultured delta proteobacterium | reverse complement strand
GTAAGAAAAGAACATGATCGCAAGCACGAACCAGGGCGCCGCCTTGCCTATCGCCTGCTCGGCAATTCCGCACGCATAAAACGCAGAACTTCCGAGATCGCACAAGATGACGGCGGCAGCGCGCCAGGCGGAAACGAACGTAAGCATCGCCGTGGTAATGACAACCGCCGTGGTCCTCTGCGAATATCTGTTCGTTAATGATCCTTCAACTGATGGGTCTTGATTCATTTCTTGTTAGCCTGGTCATTCTTCCTGCGTATCGCGCTCTTTCTGCTGGATCATGTTGAATACCTTATCAACATCGGGCTGCGATGCCACTTCTTTAACGAAGTCCGGGTCGCGGAAGACGGACGATATCTTTGCAAGTAGCTTTAAATGGCGCCCGAACTCCTTATCCTTTATGGGCGACAGGAATAGCAGGACTATATAAGTAGGCGATTCTTGCGTAGCTTCTTTGAAGCCTTGCGGCAAGATCCCCATAATTAAGCTAATTTCGGATATGTCGGGAACTCGCGCGTGGGGAATAGCTATGCCGGTTGGCAGGAACGTCGAGCCTTCATGTTCGCGGTCAAGTATCGCCTGGACCAAATAGTCTTCGTTCTTCGCACCCGTAATTTTGGCAAGATCGCGCGCAAGGAGCGTAAGTATCTCGTCCTTCGACATTGGTTTATCCAAGACGACTATATTATGTGGCGTAAGATAGTGGCAAAGATTCATATAAAAAAGCCAGAAGATAACTTCTTACCTTCTGGACTGAAAGAGTGGCTACCATAACGCCAATTGCTTGTCAAATGGTGTAAAAAACTTGGGGTTTTTAGAAAAAATCGGCGCTGCCGAATGCGCGGACGGTCTGCGAGTACTGGTTGATCGTCGATTCATCGAGCCCCATGTGGATAAGAATATATTTTCCCATTTCGATGCCGGCTTCAAGTTCTTCCGATATGACGATATCGGCCCCCGCTGCATATAGGTCTTCGACCTGGTTCTTAAAACGGGAGCGCGTGATTATCTTAAGCGTAGGATTCATACCGCGCGCCTGTTTGATTATCGCCATGCTGTTCATGTAATCGGGTGAAGTCACCGCAAGCACCGCCGCGCGCTCTATTCCGCTCTTATAAAGTATCTCGGCGCTTGCGCCATCGGCCAGATAAACGGGCCGGTTCGCGTTCTTATTAATGAGGCGCCTCACCGTCGCCGGGTTCAGCTCCAGCACTAGATAATCCTTTTCCGCCTGTTCCAAGATATGCCCAACGCTCGAACCGAGCGGACCAAATCCGCAAATGATAACGTGATTCTTAAGATGCTCGGCGGATATAGCCGCGCCTCGCTTGGCACATCTATTAAGTATCGGGCACCATCCCTCCACCGCCTTGGCTATCTTCGGCGAAATTATCATTATTGCCGGCGTGATGAGAATGGTTATGAACGCCGCAGCAATAGTTAGTTCATACAAGAACGCGGAGATAACACCCTGCTGCTTTGCAACTATAGCGATAAGGAACGAGAATTCACCTACCTGCGAAAGCGCCAGTCCCGCCATCGTCGCAACGTTTATCGGATACCTGAACAAGAATATGATGGCAGCAACGATGGTCGCCTTAATTAACGGCAGCGCCAATGCTATCGCTATTATCCACCACCAGTGGCTGGCGAGAAACGGCGGATAGACAAGCATGCCGATAGATACGAAAAAAAGGCTGTTGAAGCAATAACGCAGCGGTGCAATTTCAGACAGCGCATGAAAACGAAAATCGGTATCTGCGACCATAAGGCCCGCCAGAAATGCGCCGAGCGCGAATGAAAGACCCAAGACCGATGTGAGATAGCCGAAACCTAATGCAATGATGAGTATCGTTATAAGGAAAAGCTCTTTGCTTCGGGTAAGCGTTATCTGGTGCAACACATAAGGGAGTATGAACTGGCCGCCGACAAAGAACGCCGACAAAACTATTGCCGCCTTAAAAAGCGCCTGCAAAACCTCTGTCGAACCGGAAAGCCCTGCTGGTGCCGCAATGATAGGAAGCAGCGCTATCATGGGAATTGCAGAGAGGTCCTGCATAATAAGCATGCCGATAGATATCCTGCCGTACGGTGAATCGACGTGGCGCTTTTGCGAAAGAATATAATAGACGATCGCGGTGCTGGAAAGCGACAGGGCGCAACCGATGAAAAGCCCTTCGCGCCAATTAAGGCCCGCAACGCTCCCTATTGCAAACCCAACCGCGGTGGTAGCCACGATCTGAAGAAGCCCGCCTAGAATAGATACGAGTTTCACTTCTCCAAAGTGCTTAAGCGAAAATTCGAGCCCCAGCGAAAAGACAAGGAGCGCAACGCCTATTTCTGCGAGCAAATTTATCCTGCCGAAATCGTGCACAAGCTCCAGCCCCGACGGGCCGATAAGAGCGCCTGTCGCCATAAGGCCGATGATAGGCGGCAATTTAAACTTGTGAAATATGAACGAAGTCGGAACGGCAACTGAAAAAATGATCAGAATATC